>JBCCBR010000037.1:0-12885 GCA_039033935.1 Verrucomicrobiota bacterium | reverse complement strand
GCCGCCACCAAGTGGGAGTGGAAATTACGGTGGGCAAGAATTAGTCTTTTCGGCTGGAGTTTTGGAGGATTATGAAGACGATCATGCTTTTACTTCGCCGGTGAAAAGTTATCAAAGTCTGAGCGGGCTCTATGATATGGGTGGGAATGTCTCCGAATGGTGTCAGGATTGGTATTCAGCCGAGCAAAAATATCGTGTGGTGCGGGGAGGTAGTTGGGGTTTTCAGCCGCCTTTTGAACTAGTGTCATCACGTCGCGGTCGCCTTTTCCCTTCGAGCCGGAACGATACCAGTGGCTTTCGGATCGTGGTTGTGGATAACTAGGTCGCTTTACTTTAGGGGGAGCCTCCTTCATTTAGGTCTTCGCCGTTTCGTTTGGGAAGTTCATTATTAAATGGCCACGGTGGGGCCGGGATTCGCGTTGGACCAAGGACGGACTTCAACGCACTCTGGCGCTCCTTTGCGTGACCTTCGCGCTGGAGTTCTTTCGCCACGTGCCGGTAAGCAGTTTCGCTAAAATCATCGCCGAGAACGACAAACGGATCTGGACCATCTTCGAGCAATACGTGGGACGGGTTTGCGAGCGGACTCGGGAGGACCGGAACGTGCGGTCATCGACCAGGCGAAAGAGGCACACCTGCGTGACAAACTTCTCGTTGATCTCGACACGAAGGCCTACCTTCTATGGTGAAGGTAGGGGAGGCTGAGTCGGTTGCGGAGTTCCCCCAGCGGTTCATAACCTTCTCTTGCGATCCAGCTAACAATACCATGGTGGCCATTGACATCAGTGGTGCCTACATGAAGGAAGTTGCTTAGAACCTTCCCCAAGCTTTTTTTGTTTTCGATGGAGTCCACGTTTCGCTGCTGGCGGGGGAGGATTTTTTCAACGAAGGACGAATCTTTTTGCCTTGGCACGATATCCGAGCCCTTTGCTATGAGCGTTAGTCATGAGCGCGGAATTCAACTGAAGAATTTTACTTCTTCAGATCGGAAAGATCTCGGCGAAAGAGGCAACAATCGGTTGAGCTCGCTCGATAATTTCGGCTTATCCAGCGTTGGGACCAAAAATTTCTTCATATCCCACGATCTGCACAGATACTGCCCAACTTCTTCCGTCGGACGAAACTGCGGTGACCTGAACGAGGGGAAGTCCGTTCACGATTTCACGATAAGTCTGCGTATCTATGTGACCGCGCTTAATCATTTGTTCTAAAGCTAAGCGGTTTGCTTTATCGGCAAAAAGCTCATCATCCTGATCGGGTTTGTCGCGGATATTGAAACGGTGATAGTTCGCCCGATCCTGACGGAGAATCGCTGCAGCCGTAGTCAGTCGCTGTCCACTGCTATTGTGTTGATCGTCGCGACTTATCTGAGCGACATACGTGTAAACGAATTGTTCAGACAAAGCTCTCTCGGTCGTACCGAAAAACAAAAGTGTAATGACTGTAAGGAAGAAAAGGAGGCGGATAATAGACGATGTGAGAATTTTTTTTCTATGCATTTTCTCGTATGGAGCACAAAACGTACCGTGCAAGGGAATCACATTAGATATGTGATTCTGTTTTTGGTGAGATTTTGCTATCCAAATACCAAGATCGATGGCGTTGCGGAGGAGAGTCAAAGTGGCAAAGCGGTCCTTGTTGAGTGGGAAGGTCACAATGATAATTTTCAGCAGGCTCTCGAAGCTGTTTGAAGAGGTCTGAGGTGCCCCCGAAAAACTGAGACGATTTTAGTGAGGATTTTTCCGGCTGTCGTGATACAACCAGAAGAACTCGATGAGGCGAAAGCGACACACCGAAGAGCAGATCATCAGGATCTTGAAAGAGGGCGAAGCCCGTCTCTCGACAGTGGGCTTCATCCGCTAGCACGGCATCAGCGAGCAGACATTTAACCGCTGGAAGTCGAAGTATGGAGGAATGAAACTGTCGGAGGCCAAACGGCTGAAGCAGCTTGAAAAGGAGAACCAGCGGTTGAAGCGCCTTGTCTCTGACTAGGCGCGTGACATCCAAATCCTCAAGGGCGTGAATTCAAAAAAGGGGTGAAGCCAGCGGCGAAGCGGGAGGCGGTGCGGCATGCCATAGATGATCATACTGTTAGCCTCGGCCTAACCTGCAGGCTGATGCAGATCTAGGCGAGCAGTTTCTACCGTGAGCCTAAACCCCGCGATGACGAAGCACTCCGGGCCCCGTTGAAGGAAATGGCAGCGAGGCGGAGAAGGTAGGACTTTCGGACGCTGGCGACCAGGCTTCGGCGCGAGGGGTTCGCCGACAAGCAAAAGTGGGTCTACCGCGAGGAGGACCTTCAGGTGCCAACGCGGAAGAAGCGCAAGGCGGGCCTGTGGCGCGGCGATAAGCCCGAGTCACTCTTTGCCTTCCTTGTTACAACACTCCGCTAACGGCTCAAAACGAAGGGACCTGCTATTCGAACGGCATGAGCGAGCCCGTTCGCTGCTCGTGTCTTTGTCAGTAAAGCGACCTGAGCTGCCGTAATCGCTGCGGCGGGATCGGCTTCTGCCTTTGCAAGACCCTCGTAAAATGTCTCCATAAAATTTACGGTCGCGAGATCACCGACGGGCCAGAGAGTCAGAAGCAGATTGTCCGCACCTGCCTGCCGCAGCCCATGGCGTATTCCCAACACGCCCTCACCGGTAACGGCTTCGCCCACGCCGGTATCGCACGCGGAGAGGACAACCAGCCAGGTCGAAGTAAGATCAAGATCCGCTAACTCCATTGCAGAGATGATGCCGTCTGATGCCGTATTCTCGACCACACCGCTGCCCCAGGCTTCAAGGGTGCGGTTTGCCCCCGAGAGGGCGATTCCGCCACGGTGCATGGGATTCGTTAGCTCGATCCCTCCCGCGCTCGCTGCCTCTTGGCTCGGGCCCGAGTCCGATGTATCAGGAAGAAAGAAGCCATGGGTGGCGAGATGCAAAATTCCTGGCGAGCTGGTTTTCTGAAGCTCGGTTTCACTGGCAAGGTTGCCAGCCAGATTCGAGACCTGCCAGCCCCAGTCCGATTCCAGTTTTTCCTTCAATAAAAGGCTCTCTTTTCGTGTGCCTGGCAGGCTGGGTAGCTTGACTTCTCCGAGGCCACCACGGATGGCAAGGGCTGAGTTGGGCTGATCGAAACTTGTGTCGGGCCCGCCGTTCGGCCTCGAATCAAAATCCGGGTCAGAGACTATCACAGCGTGTTGGCGAGGGGGAGCGTCGGCACGCTTGTCAGTGAGCAGCCTGCGGCTGTTGATGACATAAGAAATCTCGAGATCTTCGACAAGAAATCGGTTTTCAGCAGTGAGGAGAATACCAAAAGGAACGAAAGCAAGTGAGCCGTCTGGAGAAATGATGAGACTCTCTGTTTCCGGTCCGAGATAGGGGCTAAGTGGGTCCAGAAGACGGCCTGAGATCTTCCTGATACTTGCTTCCAGGTCGGCTTCGTTGCCGTTGCGGCAGCGCGCTGAAAATTCCTCTATCAATAGGTCGAGTGATTCGGCGGGTCCGAGGCCAAGAAAGACCGGCTCCTGTCCTTTTCGGAAAATGAGTGTCCCATAGTGCCGCTTCGATACCCCCGGGGAATGATAGTGCTGATAGGAGATGAAATCCGCCACCACCGAGTGATCTGGCAGAGACGAGGCCACATCGAGATAGGAAACAGCGAGTGCAGCACTGCTCGTCTCTTCCGTCCCGTGCGCGGCTCGAAGCTGTTGCTCGATGGCAGCGATATCGCGCTGAATTCGGTCTGCCGTCGAGTCTGCCGTGCGTTCGGCGCGCAGTTCCACTTCCATCAATTCCCTTCGGAGTCGGCGCAGCTCGCTCGCAGCTTTCGAGTCACCATCCTGCTCTGCGAGTCGCAGCAGGTTCCGATCGTCCAGAATGGACTCGAGGATGACCCCCTTGGTGCCTACAACCATATCTGCAAGATCACTGGTGCGCCCCAATGTGGCGAAGGCTCCCCATAGATCAAAGGTGCTGCGATAGGCGAGACGTTGCCGGTCCGTCCCAAACGAGGTGATTTTTCTGATACTCTCCATTCGGCTCTCAATGATGCGATGTATTTCGGATGTGTCGAGGCCATCGGTTTCGGTCACGGCGAGGAACGCGATCCTTTCCTCGATTTCGAGGATGACCGGGTGGTTTTCCGGGTAGCTCCTTTCACTAATCGCCTTTGCTTCGGCGTAGGCGTTTTGCGCCTCCTCTGTCTCTCCAAGCGCGGCGGATATGTCACCGTAAAGACGAAAGGCCTCTTCGGGTCTGATAGTCGATCCCGGAAAAAGAAAGGATCTCTCCTTGTGAATTTCCGAAAATCGCGAGATCTCCAATCCTTCCTTGATGCGTGAAAACGCGGTATCTTTGTCTCCTGCCTGAAACAGGATCTCAGCACCCCGAACGTATTTCAGATAGCGGAGGACTTCGAGATCATGCGTGACTGCTGCTGTGGTGTAGACCTCGATCTTCTCAAATTCGGCAGCCATCTCTCTCTCCATCTTTTCAATCACTTCTTCAGGGAGCCCGGCTTCCCGGAAAGCTTCAGGATCGGTTGGGGTGATTCCCGTGGGATTCGCCTCGATTAGTGCTATCGCTTTATCGATGTCCTCGGTCGCTTCTGCGAGCTGAACCCGAGCATCCGCTTTCCGGGTGTCACGCAGGGAAAGCTCAGCGAGATCAAGCAGAATGCGAATACGGCTTTGAAGATGCTGGGTAACGACTGATGTTCGATTGGCTGACTGAGCCGAATCCTCATTGTTGAACTCCCAATTGCGATCAATTGCTTGCAGCTCAGCTCGGAGCGAGTCTCCCGCTTCGCCGAAAACACCCAATCGCTTGAGAAAATTCCCTTCCGACCATTCCCGAGCCGCGTAGCTTTCGGTCGAAGCGAGCAACGCTTGAATCATCGGCTCTGGAGTATTTGTTGACCGTGCATTTTCGGCCACGGCCGCATTCCGCTTTCGGATGCTTTCCCTGCGAAAATATCTCGCTGCATCGTAACCCTGATAGGCTCGCTTGAGGTTCCCGGTTGAAAGGTAGAATTCGGCGAGGCTTCGATAAACCCGAAACAGATCGTTTTCTCTCTCTCCGACATCATGTCGGTAGCGGCCATTTTTGGCGACTCTCATTGCTTCGAGAAGATCGGCTTCGGCCAATACCCAATCGCCCATAGCCGCGAGGATCGCAGAGCGGTCCTGGAGTCGCATGGCTATTATGGTCGCTGAGTAGAATACACCTTCTTGAGCTTCGTGAAGCTCGATCAGCTGGGTGGTGATGCGCAGCTTGTCGTCGAGAGACCCGTTCGCATCCGCTTCAAGCAGTCCTTCTTGAAGCTCCGTCAAAGCTTCATCGTAGCGCTCGCGTTCTTCATCGGTGTAGCTGGGCGCTACCGAAGGAAACAGAGTGGCGATTACGAGAATAATTGAACCGAGATAGTTGTGCAGGAAGGTCAGAGCCATGAGAAATCGCAGGGTGAAGAACACTTTCGAAGAGCTGTCATTTGATCATAGTTGTCACGCTTCAGCTAATCCCGAGATATCACCGGAAGGATTTTTCGATGTGCACCTGCCCCCAATGTTCATTGGATCCTCCGTTGCCGCTTCATTCATGCCACGATTTCACAAAACAGGCTCGCTAACTCGGCCGTGACGTCAGACGTTTTGGAGGGCTGGGTCCAATAGTTTCTGCCTGATCCCGCAGACAGACCTTGGTCCGCGCACGAGGCGTGCTTCCACCTTCGGTCCGATGCGGATGCGGGCGTAAACTTCGGTGAGGGTGAGCAAGGAACAGCGATCGTTGCCGCCGTCGAGCATGGCTGAAAACTGCTCGCCACGGACGTGTCGGCTGACGTCCGCTCGATCCGGGGTGACCTTCTCATCACTCCCGGTTCGATAGGATTGTGGATCCACAAGGATGTTGCACCTCACCGGTCGGTGATCACCTTCGATCAGTCGAGCAGGCCCGCTTCTTTCAGCGCTTCAAGATTGGGTTTCAGCAGAAACGTGTTGCTTTCCCCGACGCCCATCGCAGACATCATACCGAGGAGCCCACCGCCGCCACCACTCGGGAGAAACAGCCCGACCGAAGTTCCGTCGGCGATAACACCCTCAAGGCTCTCCATTGTCTCTGCGTAGACCTCCTTGTCGCCAACTTCGAGGTAGGTGGTCTGGAAGGAAGCCTCTTCTGCTGTCGACCAGTCTCCCCATTCGGTTTCCTGCATACCTTCGGCGAATTCATCCGCAATCTGGTTGGAGATCAGGGCGAAAAAGTTGAGAGCTGAAACCTGCTCGTCAGTTGTTTGGGCTGTGGCATCGATCGTTGCCCGGACAGATGGGCTCACTCTCCAGGATAACGGATGCTCGACCCACGAGAGAGGAATTTCCTCCGCCCCCCCGACGAGTTGATTGAAAGCTTCGCTTAGGTCCAGACTCCTTCTCCGCTGCGCTTTGGCCCGAAGCATGATGTTTCCTTTCCACGAGATTTCATTGAGCCTGTCAGCCTCCTGAAGTTCGATGGCGGTCGATTCGAGAAAGCAGCCTTTCAGCTCGACTAACTGCATGTTGAAGAGAGACTGGGGTTTCATTTGCTGCTCCAGGTGGCTGAAATCGATATTTCCCTGGAGAGCCGAATTCATTGATTCCTGAAAAACGGATGCATTATCATCGATCGTCGTCACAATCACGGTGTAGAGACTCCCCTTGTAGGGCAGGATGCGCTGCGCGAACACTTCCCCGTAGGCCTGTCTTGCTGCCGACGGGGGCTTTTTACCTTCGGTCTGTTTTAAACCCGGGACTTTCCCGCCTCCTCCGCACCCAGTCAAAAAAGTGAGAAACAGCACGGCACCTATTGCGAGGGCGAGTTCTGGTCTGGGTGTTTTTTTCATGGAAACAATCCTGAGATTGACCAATTGACGGAGGCATATACCGCAAACCTTGTAGAAGTGGCTCAAGGCGCCGTCTAATACATTAGCTTTTTCCTCGGCTCCTCGAGAAGGCTCCGATTTAGACGCCCCTGTTTGGATCGAGAGCCTGCGTGCGGCCGAGTTCGATTGGACATTAAAAAGACTCTCGTTCGTTTGGCCTGGTGCCACTAACACTTTTGCATGCATCCGCTTAGTAGCGAAAGTGAGACGAGGCTTCGCAAGGAGGATTCGGAAGGTGGAATAAGAAAGAGTTCGTTTCATGGTTTACTCTCTTTTATGGCAGCAGCGCTCGGTTCTGATGCACGGTTTCTAAAAAAACTGGAACTAACTCCCAACTGCCTACCGCCCCAAAGCCTCCTGAACTTTCGGCTGCCGCCTCATCCACGCGACGATGTCGGGGAAAAACTGGCTTGCCAGCTCGACCGCCACGGCGGAATTGCGAGGCCTGCTGTTTCCGATGGTTTCTGCGCGATCCTGCAGATAGACCGTTGTCGCGGTCGCGGCGAGGGGGCGGGACTGTTGATCGTGGATTTCGACGTAAAATGCAAAAGCGGCACATTCATATTTGGCTCGGCGGGCGGTGCCGGTTTTGCAGATCATTTTCAGGGTCAGCCCCCGGCTGCTGAGACGACTGGCCTCCCGGCGTATCTCGTCGCTGATGCGGACAGCGGTGCCGCTTTGCCACGCCGCAGTCATTCCCTGATGGACGAGCCCGAGGACTTCGCGATTTGGCATGGCCTCAAATCCGGCTGAATCCTCCGACTCCGGACCTTTCAGCAGCCGTGCCTCTACCTTCGTGCCGGTGCCGATGCGGGCGTAGGCTTCGGCGAGCTTGAGGTTGGACCAACGATTGTTGCCGCCGCCGAGCAGGAGCGAGACCAGCTCGCCGCGCACAATGTCGACTTCGGGGAGATTGAGGACCGTGCGTGCCGGAGTGACCGAGCGGAACTGTCGCGGAATCTCGATGTCCGGTTCCAGTCCGAGCTGATCGAGGAGCGGTTGTATGAAGGCAGGGTCACGGGGATCGCTTTCCTCCCAGATGTAGTCAGCGGTCAGATCGATATCAAATGCATCAGCCAGCACCTGATGGGACCTCAGTTGAGGCGAATCGAGGTTAAAGAGGAAGTCGCCGCGGACGTGTCGGCTGAAGTCCACTCGATCCGGGGTGACCCTTCCATCACTCCCGACGCGAAAGGATTGGGGATCTGCTAGTGTCAGCAGATACAGGCAAACGGTGTAGGCATTCGACGAGCTTCCAAGGAAGCGGACCGGATCAACCGTACGTGGACCGACCGTGCTAAGCTTTCGAGAGAGGCGAAGTCCGTAGATTTCGCGCATCTCGCCAGCCGACTCATCGACCACGAGACGCCGCAGATCAGGATAGGTATCCCAGATTGCGGTCGCGAGGATGGGCTTGGTGGTCGAGCCGATCGGGATGGTCGGCAGATTCTGGTTTTGCCGGAGCAGGCGCAGCTTAGTCCCGGCTCCGCGAGGCGCGTTACCCTGCTGATATTGTCGCTCGAGGGTCTCGAGATCCGCTCCGGAAGGGTAGGTCGGGAGTGCAACGACATCTCCGGTGATGGCATCCACGACCGCGACGCAGGCGGGCTCGAATTCAATATCGGGAACACTGGAGCGTTGACTGTCGAATCGCTGCACGTAGCTGCTCAGCTTCGATTTGATCGCGGTGTGGAGCGGCTGGTCGACGGTAAGATCGAGGCTGATCTTCAGTTCATCGCTCTCGACCGGGAACGACTGGATCGCCTCGACGAGCTGAGCGGCATAGGGGAAATTGGCGGCAGTCTCCGGATCGACCGCCGTGACGGTGCGGCCATTCTCAATCCAGGTGCGAGTCAGAGACGAGCCATCAAACTCGCCGTAGCGAAACACCATCTCGTTTTCGAGTTCAGGGAGGGTGCGATCGACGATTCGGATGCGATCGTCGAGTTGGAGACGATAGGTATTATCCGGCAGGCCCTGAGTGCGCTCTGAGGCGAAAGCGATGGTCTCTTCGCTGGTCACGTTGTGCAGCGGAAATCCATTGATGTAGAGGAGATAACGATCCGGTCGGGTGATGCCGAGGGTGGCGCCTTCAGCATCGCCGAGGAGACGGACCACCGTGCCGCTCTCCTGACTGAGCAGGTGATAGCCAACCGCCTGGTAGTAGCCGCTGTTAGACACGCTCGGGTTGAACCACTTCCGCACTGGGAGTGTTTCGATGTCCTCCGGATTTGGCTCGGTCAGTCCCTCAGCAAGCGGAGTGAGACCAAGCGCCACGCGATCGCTCCCAAGCGTAGGGAGTTTCCCTCCACCGGACGAAAGCTCGACGCTCGCCGCGGGCTTCTGCGGATAGGGCAGAAAGAAATTGTAGGCATACCGGTCGAAGGAGAGTTGGGCGACAAGGCGACCGGTGTCGATATCCTCGACTCTTGCAATCTGAAAAACACCGTCGCCGCTGGCGTTAAACTGCTCAATATCGCGGCGAAGGCGGCGGCTCGCGTCGTAAAAGTTGTCCTGCTGTTCGATGGTGTCCTCGGTGAGGTCAGCTGGCTCGTCTTCCCAGATGATGCGCCCCCACGGATTCGTATTCTCCTCGTCGCCGGTGCCATTTGGTTGGTAGACGAGTCTGCCGGTCTCGATCAGGTCAGCGACCCGCTCGACATAGCCCGAGGCGATGTAGTTGTTGTCGAGCGAAGGATTCGACCGCAGCAGGAGCAGCAGGATGAGCCCGATCATGAGCAGCGCCGAGACGAGAATCAGAGCGATCCGGACAAGGGGCAGTCCGGCTAGTTTGGACGAATTGGAAGTAGCAGCACTCATGCGGCGGGAGAAGACCGGGTGGACCGGGAGTCGAGGTTTTCCTCTCGCTCAAAGGCACAAAGCCCCAGCGCGATCAGAAAGAGTAGTGCGCTGGCCTCGAGCAGGTCACTTTTGCTGTCGAGACCGAGCAGGTAGAGATTGCGCCCGGTGAAAGGCAGGAAGCCGTAGTTGGCAGCCATCATGTAAAGACTCACAAGGCTGAAGGTGACTCCCGAAATCACGGCCGCCCAGCCGAGCAGACTGAGCCGGCTGACCGCTGGACGCAGCGAAGAGAGGGTCACCGCGAAGTAGGCGACAATCACAGCGAGTGCCCCGACAATGCCGAACTGGGCAAAAATAAACACGGCCGAAACATTATCGTTGAGAGCGGTGGTGTATTTCGAGGGAATCACGTCGACGCCGCTGTAGCCGAGGCCCCAGAGGCCGCGTCGGGCGTAGTTTTCCATGATTGCGTGGTCCTGCGCGACCCGCTCGGCAGCATCGGTCCCCAGCGACATGAGCTGTTCCCGGTTGATGAACTGAAGCACGCGCAGCTCCGTCGAGCCGGTCGCGATTTCGCCCTCGGCTGGCAGCAGGTTGGCGAGAAACGGCTCCGCATAGAGCGTCCTCGGAGAAGAGAGCACCAGCGCGACGAAGACGACCGGCAGTAGCAGGGCGAGCAGCGCGGTCCCGGCAGTGGTGAGGTGCTCAAACTGCTTTTTGGAATCGTGGCGCGCAGCCCGGATCGTTTCCGCCGCGATGAGGATGCCGATGAGCCCGATCAGCACTATCTGCGGGATCATGAAGAGAAAGAGCCCAACATCACTCACCAGCAGCGCAGTGACCCCTTCGAAACCGAGCAGGAAAGCGCAGAAGAGCGCGAACTGCCCCACCAGTTTGATATCGAACTGGCCAGCCGATTTCCGCTGCTGGAAAAGCAGCGTCACCGCCCCCGAAAGAACGAGAATGTGAAATGGCACCGCGATGATGGTGAGGGCAAAGCGGGTGAAGCCGAGATTGACCGCTTCCTTTGCCCCGAGAAAAAGCAGCAGCACTCGAATGCCGAACATCAGCGCCAGTAGCAGACTCAGCGTGCTAAAATTGACTCGCCGGACCTGCCGAAGCGCTTTCGGGGAGTGGATCAGGTTGAGCAGCACCGGGCAAATAATCCAGCCGCCCAGCAAAAGAATCAGAGGCACGATCACGACCGCGATCTGAGCCGTCGAAAACGCTTCCGCGTGGTAGGGGGCATTGACAAAAGCGGAGCGCGAAAAGATGAGTCGAGCGCAGGTCAGAAACGCCGCCCCAAAAAAGAGCGCGCTCCACGAAAAGCTGCGGTGAAAGGTGAACACCCCCGAGAGCGAGATCACCGCACCGACGATGAGCCAGCCGAGACTGGCAAAGGGCACCGTGTGTTTCGCGATGCGGAGATGGAGCTTCTGCCGTCCGCCTATCGCAAAACTCTCACCGTAATCGGCTTTGTGCGTCCGGTAGTCGTCGCGTGCCTCGATTGCTCGGCTCAGCTCGACGCGGGCGTTGGCTCGCCGAAAGTAGTCACTCACGTTGCGAAACCGGATCTGATACTTTTCCGAGCTGAAGCCCGAAATCTCATTGAGCCCAAAGGCGACCGTGCCCTGCTCTTCGATCGTGCCGAGCGGCAGCGAATGGATCTCCGGACGGGAAAACTCGACTCGCACGACCGGCTCCGATGAACTCCCCCTCGGGCGCGACTCGAGATGGAAGCCGGCAAAGCGTTTCCGGGTCGCTAGTCGACTCGGGCTGGCGAGGGGATTCTCCAGCGAGCTGTCGCTGCTCTCGCCGCTCTGCATCACGAGCTGGAGAAACCTAATCTCGGTGCCGGGAGCGATCTCTCCCTCGAGCGCTTCGGTCGACTCCTCACCAGACGGGTTTGATTCAGCAACCGATGCACCCGACTTCCGAAGGACGGTGATCCCTGGGTCGGTCTGGAGCAGGCTCAGTGAATCGATGTTGGGATTGTGAAAGCCGGAGACAAAGCTGCTCGTCAGTCGCGAAGGATGGGGCGTGGCTCGTTTCAGCGGATAAGCAGCCTGCGAAAAGCGGCGGCGCAGCCCGATCGGGATCGCGAGGTCGGGCAGCATCGGCAGGGTGATGCGTCGGTTCGGGATCGGCCAGTTGGTCGTGGTGTTCCCGAGCCAGTGTAGAGTGATCTCGCGCTGTCCTCCGGCAGGCTCGGGAGGTAGCTCGCCGCTGACTTCGACCGGCTCGTCGTCAGTGTTCTTGGGCAGGGCTCGGGTAGTCGAGACCTCGTAGCGGAGCCGTCCCCCCCATGGTGCCTGCGGCGGACCGAGCGCCCATTCGGTATCGGGCTCGATCGTGACCCCGGAGGCGAGCTCGAGCAGCTCGGCAGGGATCGCGGAATCGGCAAAGAGCGTTTCCCCATCGTCGATCCGCTCGGTGGTGTCGGGATGAAGCCGGATCGAGAGCTGTCCGCCATCAGTCAGCGACAGTTCGAGGCAGCTCCGCGGCAGCCCAAAGACCGGGAGCGTATCTCCCGAGCTGCCGCCGAGCGTGGCGACGTCGCCTTCGATGAAGCTGGTCTCGAGGGCGAGACTGCGGGGGGATTCATGGTAGGCCGAGGCCCAGGTCACCCCGGCGCCCCAGAGCTGGTGGTCGATCCGAGCCGAGCCGTTGAGGGGATCGGGTCGGGCGACCGAGAGACGGGTCGCCCCGCTTTGCCACGGGATCTCCCACTCGCTTGTTGCCGGATCGAGAGATTCCCCGTCAATTCTCACGAGGGCACCCGCTGGGAAAGCGGTCCTGGTGCGGATCCGAAGCCGGTCCGGTGATTCGGGGTGCAGTGCAATCGTGAGGGCCGATTCCGGCAGATCGGGATCGTAGGCCACTCCGGTGCCGTCGCGACCGAGAGGGCGGGCGGCACCGCTCGCCGGAGGCGTCAGATCGGAGGCACCGCTGCCGAGGGTCCAGCCAGCGATTTCGGAGAGGCTGTCGATCCGGATCTCGTCACCATCGCCGAGGGCGGTCACCATCGGTAGATTATCGCGGATCGGGATGATATTCCCATCGTTCTCAACCACCAGAGTGGCGTCGTAGCCGGCACCGGCGATGAGCCGGAGCCGATCTCCCTGACGGATCAGGCGTAGCGCGTCGTAGGGGTAGCCGGAAATTTCGAGGGCGGGGGAGGGG
>JBCCBR010000036.1:0-12915 GCA_039033935.1 Verrucomicrobiota bacterium | reverse complement strand
GTCATGAATGTTTCTGCGGAAGGTAAGCCGGAACGGGTAGCAGATGTCCTGATTTCGAGAAAGAACCACTGGCTTTTCCGATCCTCAAGTGGACACTACTGGAGCTCGCCTGGAGCGGAACGAAACGTCATGGTCGAGACCGACCGTGGTGATTTCCCGATTTCCTTTCTGGATCTGGGCTATCACCGTCCCCACGTAGTCGCGAGAGACCTCGGAGCCCCGGCTACAACTATTAAGGAGCTGGAGGCTCTTTGGGAAGGCCGGCTTGAGCGTCATGGTTTAAAGGCCGACCTGGTTCCTGATCCTATTCAAATCGGAACGGTCGAGCCGATCGAGCAGGTTCCCCTCGTCGCCCCTGGTAGAGAGTTGCAAATTCGCTTCCGGTTGGACTCCTTGTCTCTGGAGAACTCTCGCCTGCAGCTTCTTGTCAACGAGGTTCCCGTCCATGATCGCGATGGTATCGATGTCAGCGGCGAAATCGTGGAAACCTCGGTTCTTCTCTCGCGAGGCCTCAATGAGATCGAGGCTTTTGTCGTGGAAGAGTCAGGAATGGAGTCCATCCATTGGCGCGGGAGGACCTGGTTGTCAGCAACCGTTGCGTCCTGGATAAAGCCTGCGATTCATGTTTTCGCGGTAGGGGTTTCCGACTACAAAAATGACGATTTTGATCTCAGATTCGCCGCCAAAGATGCTTTGGATCTCTCGAGCCGCTTCGCGACACTAGGGAAGGAGAACGGATTTCGAGAAGCCTTCGTGCACCTTGTTCTGGATCAACAGGGCACTCGGGAGGAAATTATCAGAACCGCAAGAAAACTTCAGGAGGCGGAGGTGGACGATACGGTTGTCGTATTCTTTGCGGGTCACGGGGTGGTGACCTCCTCAGGAGAATACTATTTTGGGACTACCGATATGAACTTCGAACAGCCTCAGGAGAGCGGGATCAGTTATCAGGACATTCAGTCCCTATTCGATGGGGTAGCCGCAAGGCGGCGATTTGTTTTCCTTGATACCTGTCACGCAGGGGAGCTTGAAGCATCGGAAGTCGCTGCAATTCGGAACGATCGAAATCTGGAGTCGAGGGGCGTTACCGTGCGAGCGCTCGCCCACAATCCGACATCAAATCCCAACCGATCGGGACGGCTGATTCGCAGCCTCTTCTCCGATATCCGACTGGATACCGGAGCCCATGTGCTTTGCGCGGCACAGGGAGCTGAATTTGCGTTGGAAGCAGACTCCACTCAGAACGGGTTGTTCACGCACTATCTTCTCAAAGAAATCGAAAGCAAAACGGCAGACTTTAACGGAGATGGGAACATCCTTGCCCCAGAACTCGTCAACGCGGTGGCTACGAAGGTCAGCGAGCTGACCGGTGGAGAACAAAATCCCGTAATGAGAGAATCCAACAGTTCCCTGCCATTTCCTCTCTGGCCCAAGGAAGCACGCGACATCGATCCGGAGGAGGTCCTTCGATCTTATATCGAACTCTCCGAGGCAGCTGTCGATGGGTCGAAGAGAAAGTTAGCAGTATCTTACTTTTCACCAAGAGTGAGCTATTTTGGGAAGGACTGGACTCCTGATGAAATCGAAAAGGATATGAAGGAATATTGTGAACAATACGATTCAATCCAGTACCAGGTGAAGGATGTGAAGATGGAGTCTCAAAGTCTGGAGGAGGTCGTGTACCGTTACCTTCTCCATTTCCATGTCCAGTCGGAACTCAAACAGGATCCGCGAACTTTTCGCTCTTACCGCGAAGTTGACCGGAAAGGTTCAGTGCCGTCACGAATCGTTTTCGAGCGGGATGGGGTTGGGTGGAAAATTCGAGAGTTGGCAACCGTTCGATAAAGAAAGCTCCAAGGGACAGGTCAGAAGTTGCTTCCGAATGCTCGTGGGGAGGGTTTTCTGCATCGAAGAAGTGTGAGCGATGACTCGGCCTCAAAAAGCATTTCTGATAAGGACAGCCACAGCTTGCGGTGTGAGATAACACGCTCGGTTATCTTGATAGCTGACCTGTTCCTCGGAATCCCCTGGAATCCCGGAATGAACCCCTCGAAACGATTCAATTGAATTTTAGTCTAGTTCACGGGGCATGGGGAAGGTCAGGGATCAGGCAACGATTTTGGATGTTTCGCTCGAGCTTTCCGCGGAAGAACCGGGCCGAGCGCTGGAGGGCTAGCTCAAGTTCTCGGCCAACAATCTCGATCTAAAATCGCAAAGCGGCTAGGGCTTCGCATTGCCAGCAGCGTGACCCCGGGGTTATCTGTCAGTTTATGGGGAAGAATGACGGGGACCTCCGAGCAACTCGCGGGTATTCCGAAGGTGCATCAGGGATCCAAGAACGCAACATCGTAGCCGGACCCCCAGAATCAAGATCCCAGTGAAAAAAGCGCGGACGGCTCTAAAGGGTAGCTGCGACAACTCCTGCAACTAACGGAGCTGACCCGGAAGGCGATGATGGCTGCGACCGGGGCGCCAATCGAAGCCTGAAGGAGGAGCCGAGTGCGATTACTTGTGGGAGTAGTCGAGCACCCAGGTCCGTCCATCGTTTGCCGAGAGGGTGACGCGGGTTTGACTGTTCGAAATCGGGCCTGAAACGGGGATTTTCTGCCCTCCCTGATAGATGACGCCAACGTAGCGCGACCCCCTTTTGTTCCCGGAGAAAAAGAGAGGCGCACGCCCGGTCGGGAGGTAAAGCTCCCGTCGGTTACCACTGGCGACTAGTCCATAGGTGTTGCCGTCGCTGCACTTCCAGAAGGAGGCATAGGAATCCTGACCGTCACTCGCCATGGCAGCAGGTGCGGAAAGAAAGAATATCGCAAAGAGCGTGATCAGAGAAGCGGTCAGAGCGGATTTCATAAAGAAGGTTGGGTCAGTGATGGAAGGATGTTGTGAATGCGGACGAGCCGCGAGATTGCAGCTTCGTGGCATCAGACAGTGCTGTCTCGCGATTTCTTTGAGTTTCCTTTCCGGCGATCTGGCATTTTCGCCCGGGCGCGCGTCCTGAACCGGTGACCGCTAGCTCTCAAAAAAGCATCGGGATAGCGAGAGCTCGGCGGCGGCGAGTCTGTCGCCACCGTTGGTTGCCACCTCGCAGCAGCGGCACCGAAAATGTCTCGATCCGCAAAGTTTGTCGAAATTCCAAGGGACAAGTCAGTAATCTGTCGAAATTTTTCATCGAGGCGGTGTACATTGCAAACATACGGAGTGCGTGACGACTTAGCCTCGAATGTCGTTCTTAGTCGGGCCCGTCACAAATTGCTGTGTTAGAAAACCGCTCGGATTTTTTGGTAGTTGACCTGTCCCTTGGATTCTCGGGAATTGGACCGCGCCCAGCGCGCCGGCCGACAGCCCTATCGGCGCTATGATAAGGCCTATGGGACCTGGGTCGACCATCGTCTAAGGTTCGGCTACGCACACTCCGCCACTGTTGATCGGTGGGACGCAGCGGGCGATCTGCTGTGGGATCTGAGCGAACCGGACGGGAGCAATTCTGAAGGAACGCGACCCGTCTCCCGGGGCGATGCGCGGTGACGAAGCGCGAGGATCGACAAAGTAGGCCGAGGCGACATCTCGCGTCTTTTCTGTCCACCTGGATCACGGACCAATCCGGAAAAGGTGTTTGCGTCCGCGGATGTAGAAGCTGTCACCGACCACCGCCGGTGTGCAGGAAGTTTCCTCTCCGAGGGCTGGCTGGGCGAGAATCTCCAACTCTCGACCGGGCTTGAGAATGTGCATCTTCCCCCCCCGGTCCAGAAAGTGGACTTTGCCATCCGCCAGAATCGGGGAGGCATAAAATCCCTTGTCCATGAACTCGGCCCAGAACTCTTCTCCGGTTTTGGCATCGTAGCAGACCAGGACGCCGTCGTCGGACCCGCAGTAGAGCAATCCTTCGTGAAGCAGGGGCGTGGAGACCCCTGACTTGTAGAAGCTGCTTTCCCACACGATCTCCCGGGTTTTCGCATCGATCGCGCTGAGATTGGCGGAATCTGCGGAGACGTAGACTAACCCATCAGCGTAGACCGGCACCGAGGTCACCTCGCCGTATCGGAGGCAATCGAGCCGCCAGAGTTCCTCACCCGATTCCAAATCGTAGGAAATGACCGTCGGTTCCGCGGCGAGAATCACCTCATCGCGATCGTCGATCGTCGCGACCATCGGCATCGACCAGGAAGAGCCGAAATCCCGTTCCGTCTTCCAGCGTTCCTCTCCAGTCGCCACATCCAGGGTCGCGACATACCCGACATTCTCCTGATCATATTGAATCAACAGGTCGTCGCCGTGGGTCACCAGCGACGAAGCATGACCGTAGAGATTGTCCGGTTGCCCGAGGTTCCTGGACCAGACCGGGCTGCCATCGAGATCGAATGCGGTGAGGTCGCCATTCGCGAAACTCGCGAAAACCCGGACGCCGTCCGTCGCCATCGTCGAGGCTGCGTATCCGGTATCATCACCGACCCGGACATTCGCAGGGGATCCGGGAATGTTCTCCACTTTTCTCTCCCAGAGGATCTCACCGCTCTCGGAATCGATGCAATAGACGACCCGGATCGATGCGTCGGCCCCGGTCAGGTAGAGTTTTCCGTCCCAGTAAATCGGCGAACTGTAGCCGGGCAACGGAATCCGGGTCTTCCACTTGATTCCTTCGCCAGTCCGGCCATTCCATTCAGTCAACAGTCCAGTGGCTGAGGAAACACCGGCCGCCGGTCCTGACAAGTGGGGCCAATTTGCCAAGCGATCAACCTCAGAGGATTCCGCAGTCACGAGACCTAGCGTCAAAGCTAGAAGTCCGGCTTTAGCGAACGCCACAACATCAATTGAGTTGGAGCGGGGCGAGAGGATCGGACAGATCTTCATCGATTATCGTTGGTAACATCCCCTCCGCCGAAGCGAAGGAAGTTCAACACTTCGACCCGGCTGAGCATCCGTATCAACAACCGGCGCGCGTCGGGGCGGAAAGAGGGTTCCTGACAGCCCGAGCCCGAAGACAATTTTCACGTCCCCGAAACCTCGCCGCGCAGCTTGGCGATTTCGGCCATGATTGCGTCGAGCCCGTCACGTTTCCGAATGGCGCTGTATCCGACGACTCCGAGCGCCTTTTCGATCGCTGGATTGAACACAGCCACGATAGGAGTTGCGGTCAAGGGAGCCTCCGCGATGGCAGTCCAAACCGGTTGCGGAGTCTTATGGAGGTTGGAGCCGTCGATGAAGACGATCAAGGAATCTTCACCCAATGCTTCGATTGCCGTCAAACTGGCGGCGTTGGAGGGGCCTCACGTAGAGCCTGGTTCCATCAGGAGAAAGGTGATCGCCTTGTTTGCTTCGGCGGCTTCCTTTTTGACCTCATCGAGGTTCTCAAGGTCCTCAAAGAAGATGACGGAGTCGGGAACAATCAGTGGTTCCGCGGCGTGGAGAGCCAGCGCTCCCATCAGCGAAGCAAGGACCAGGGCAATTCTCATGCATCAAGCGTCGCCAGAAATGCGAATCGGATCAAGCTCGAATTGAACCGGGAGAACGGACTTCGGTGGTCGCCGAGAATACCCGGAATCTTGCCGAGATACCAGCGCGTCGACCGCCAGGTGCCCAGAGCGCCGGACCGATCACCAGCCGTCCGGCAAATCGCTGAGCGTTTCACGAAGAATGCCGCTGATCGCCTGCTTTTCTGTATCGGGAAGATAGGCAAAATCCGGATCGGGTTCCTGCGTGCTGATCGCTTCTCCAAGAAGCCCGTAGACCCGCTCCTTGAAGAGATCGGGAGTCGCTTGGAAAACGTCGCTGTAGATGAGGTAGCTGCAGCGGTGTTGGAAAAGCCGGGTTTCCAAGTCGAGATCCTTGAGCGAGATCCCGTTCGAGGCTTGCTTGCGATCGGCGAGAAAGTCATCGCGGTACTGCGGATCGACCCGGATCCCTCCGTCTGGAAACTTCGCTTCGTCAGCGAACAAGAGATAACGCACGAGTTCCTCGGCAAGACCGTCGAGCACTGCGGCATGCTCCGGCTTGATCTCCCCCTTGCCGAGATGCTGATAGGTACGCGCCCGGTAGGTCGCTTCCAACACCAGGTTCATGAATCCCGCCTGGTGCTCGAGGATCAAGTGCGGAAGGATGTCGCTGGTCTCGGTGAGATACGAGGACCATTCGAATTCGGTGCCCGGCTCGATCGCCTCCGTGACGATCATTCCCCCGACCTTCTCGCCCCTGAGATTTCCCTTGTGGTCGGAGAACCCGGGATCCCCGGTCACGTGATAGCCGCCGAAACGTTCGCTGAGAGGAATCTGGTGCCCGATCTCCTTGTCGCGGAACGCCACCAGCTTGCCCCAGTTGGAACCGGGAATCACCGAGCGAATCGAGAGCCCGGGGATACGCCGCGTCTCGAGGACCGCATGACAGTTCATGCAGCGGCCCGACCGCTCGATCTCCAGTCGCTCGTCGCCTCTCGGTACGCCGAACATGTAGAAAATCGCTCCCAGTTCGGGATCGAGCGAAACAATCTCGACCTCTCCGCCGGGAATGTAGCCGACGTAAACGTCCTCGTTGAAATACATCGCCCGCGGATTGCTCCCCGAAATATGCCTCGTCTGCAGGCTCGTTCGAGAGAACACCAGCAACTGGGAACTGGCCGGAACGTCGAGATGTTCGAGCAGGCTGGCGACAAAGGCCTTTCCACTGCGGCTGTCGAGCTCGCGCTCCCCCGATTCGAAATCCGCGATCAGCCGGGTGAACGGATCGTTGAGTTCCCGGCTGTGGTATTCATGGGCCGGGCTGTAGGGGTCGTAGTAGTTGGTGTCCTGGCCGAAGGACGAAAGCGCCGCAGACGCGAGGATGAAGGCCGGGAGGTAATTTTTCCTCATCGAGTCGGAGCATCACCCAATGGAAGGGCGAAGACAACTCACGGGGTTCCGGTGGTGGTGGAAGACTGAGGTAACGGTGTTGATCTGAATGATCGACCCGGGAGCTCCAAGGGACAGAGCTCCAAGGGACAGGTCAGCAGCTTTTCAAACTGCTCGTGGGGAGGATTTTCTGCATCGAAAAAGTGTGAACGGTAATTTGGCCTCAATCAGCATTCCTGATGAGGACGGTCACAGCTCGCGGTGCGGGAAAACCGCTCGGTTATCTTGATGGTTTACCTGTCCCTTGGAACTTGTCCCTTGGAACTCTAGAAGCGACCCGAAGCTCTGAACCCAACATAATGGGCATCGACATCCTGCCGAAACAGTTGCGTTTGATAGTCGATCTCAAAATTGAAGCCACTCGCCGTCATCAGTCTTGATGCCACGCCGACCGTCAGCCAATCGGTGCCTGGAGCGGCTGTTGGCGAGTTGATCCCAAAACCTCCTGTCGAAACTCCATTCAAGGCAAATGGAGAAGTCGCGAGCGACGCTCTCACATTCCCCGCCTCAGGATCGAATTCATGTTCCCATGAAGCAAATCCCTGGAGGGTCAACGTTCTCGCTTTGACTTTTTCAGTCCTCGACACCTGCCAGCCCAGACTGCTAATGGCAGACTGGTAACCCCGACTTTGGTAATTCAACGCAGAAGCCCCGCCACCCACTTCATTGTAGGCGTCGATCTCTCCATCAGAATAATTAAAGCCAAGCGTGGGCCCGGTCACATATTTCCCTCTTCTGAAAGGATGGCGAATGGCTCTCGATTCCACCATCCCATAGGCTTACCAGTGTTTGAAAAGAAAGCGTACGGTGACAACCATAACCGTCACTAGCGAGTCCGTGGTGAGGTGGTTTCCGGCCCTACTGTGGCGGATCCAACGAAAATGGCTCCTCCGGTTGGATTCGAACCAACGACCTAGTGGTTAACAGCCACCCGCTCTACCGCTGAGCTACAGAGGAATAAAGATGGCACCTCGAGGTGAGGCGCGGGCCGCGAAGGTGAAGCCTCCGAGGGCGATTTTCAAGGGGAATTTTCGGGTAAAACGGGCTGCAGGTTGCGCGGTTGGCTCTGCTTTGGTAGACTGACAGCGTCGACGAGATGACGCTTGCCACTGCTATCGCCCAACCAGAAGGCTTTTGCCTCGATCCAGGGGAGGTGTTGCTGCTGCAGGGTTCCTGGGAGGTTTTTCTGACGATCGAAGCGCTCTGCGACTCGATCTCGCCCCGGCATCGAGTGAGCTTTCTAAACGGCACCATCGAAATCATGGCCCGACCATCTGGCGAGCACGAGCGATCGAAAACGAATATTGTCCGCCTCGTCGAGCAGTATTTTCTCTCCGAAGACATCACTTTTGACGCGAATGGCGAGATCCGTCTCAAGGTGCTTGAGCAGGCAGGTTCGGAGCCTGATGAGTGCTATTATATCAATCGCATCGGGAACGATGACGGCACTGAATTCCCCGATATTGTGCTCGAAGTGAAGGTGACTTCCGGCGGGTTAGACCGGCTCGACGTCTGGGCGGCGTTTTCGATTCCCGAGGTTTGGATTCACGAAAAAGAGCGGCTCAGGATCTTCCTGCTGGAGGGAAGCACCTACCGGGAGGCCCCGAGCAGTCGATTAGTCCCTCACCTGCCTATTGCCGATGTTGAGGAGCTTTGCCAGATTCGACCGACCAGCAGCGCGATCCGTGAACTGCTCAAGCGCATTGGGTCCTCGTCTTGAGCGAAAACGATCCGGATTTGGGGCGAAGCGAGCGGTTCACACTTCGAGTTGATACGGGAGGAACCTTCACCGACTGCTGGGGGTATCGAGGCGATCCGAGCGAGGCCCGATCGGTCAAAGTGCTGTCATCGGGGCGGCTCCGACTGCAGGTGTTGGAGCAGCCGAGCGAGACTTCGATGGCGGTCGCGATCCCTGAGAGATGGGAGATCCCGGACGGCTTTTTTACAGGCTTCAAGCTTGAGAGCGGCGGTGGAAAAGCCCTCGTGCTGGCGCATCGCGGCTCCCAATTGACAGTTTCGCATCCGATCTCGTCAGTCGATTCGGTAGACCTGACTACGCGGGAAGAGGCACCCCTACTCGGAGCGAGGATTCTGACAAAAACGGGGCTCGACAGCCCCTTCCCTCCGCTCGATTTCCGCCTCGCGACGACGCGAGGGACTAACGCTCTGCTCGAGCGAAAGGGGGCAGCGGTGGCTTTTTTTGTGACGGAAGGGTTCGGAGATCTTCTCGTCATCGGTGACCAGCGAAGACCCGATCTTTTCGCTCGCGAGCTTCATCGCCCGCCACCTCTGTATGAACGGGTGATCGAGGTCGAAGAGAGAATGGCCTCATCGGGCGAGCCATTGCGAGCGCTTCTCAGTGAAGGATCCTGGAGAGAATCGGCCCGCGCCGCATTAGCTGCTGGGACGACCACAGCAGCGGTCTGTCTGCTCCACGCCTGGAAGAATCCGGCCCACGAGGAGCAGCTGCTGGATGAGCTGCTGGCGATGGGTTTCGAGCGGATTTCTATCAGCTCGGAGTTGGCTCCCTTAATTAAAATGCTCCCACGCGCCGCAACCACCGTAGCGAACGCCTACCTTGCCCCGGTGATGGAGCAGTTTCTGGAGCAGGTTCACTCTTGTCTCGGATCCGACTCGACCCTGCTAACGATGACCTCGGCGGGTGGGCTCGAATCGGTCGACACCTTTCGCCCAAAAGACTCTCTGCTTTCGGGACCAGCCGGTGGCATATCGGGTGCGGCCGCGGTTGCCGAAAGCCTCGGCTTTGATCGGGTGCTCACGTTTGACATGGGGGGTACCAGCACCGATGTGGCTCGCTACGACCAGGCATTTCAATACCGCTTCGAGCAACAAGTCGGCGATGCTCGGCTGCTCTCCCCCGCCCTGAAAATCGAAACGGTTGCGGCTGGTGGCGGATCGATCTGCTACCGCGATGCTCGTGGTCTCCGCGTCGGGCCCGAGTCTGCCGGAGCTGATCCCGGCCCCGCCTGCTACGGGCGCGGCGGTCCTCTCACGATCACCGATGTGAACCTGCTGCTCGGTCGAATCGACCCTGAGAACTTCGGCATTCCACTGACAAGGCGCCAGATCGAAGCTGCGCAAACGGCTGCGCTGGAGCTGCAGGCATCCTGTGGATTAAACTCTGAATCGATTGATACCCATTTTCTGGAGGGCTTGATCGAATTGGCAGTGGAGCAGATGGCAGATGCGATCCGCTCGATTTCGGTGCGTGATGGGGTTGATCCGACAGAGTTTGCTCTGCTTGCCTTCGGAGGGGCTGGTCCTCTCCATGCCTGCGACATTGCCGAACGGCTCGAAATCGAAACGATCATCATCCCGGCAGAGGCAGGCCTGCTGAGTGCGTTTGGCCTGGACTGTGCCGGGCCCGAGCGATTTGGTGAGGGTCAGATCGATCTGCCAATCGATTCCCCCGCCCTTCCGACGCGCCTCTCTGCAATCGAGAATGAGGCGCTCGAAAAGTTTGCTGAGAGTTTCACCGAGAGCGGAGAGATCCTAAGGCGACTCGCCGAGCTGCGGCTGGTCGGGCAGGATGCGACCCTGACGATTGAGGCCCGGTCAGATGGATCACTCGCCGAAGCGTTCGGCTCGCAATACGAATCAATTTTCGGCTACCGTCCACCGCCGGAGATTCCGATCGAAATGGTGAGCTACCGTGCAGTCGCGGGTCTTCCCCGAGGAACGCTCGATCGTCCCGTCTTCTCCAGCTCGGAGCTCAGGGCTGAAGCGTCCGAAAGCAGATTCGTCGATCGCGCTTCTCTGAAAGCGGGTCAACGACTCGTCGGCCCGGTCGTGATTCAGGATCCATTCAGCACGCTGTGGCTGAAGCGGGGATGGATCGCTGAACTGTCTGAAGCCGGAGCCATGATCCTCGAGCAGCAGCAATCGAACACTGACTCGAGTAACTCCAGACCCGAAGCGATACTTGGCGAGCTGATCCGACATCGATTTGATCATTTGGTCGAGGAAATGGGCACTTTGCTGCAGCGATCGGCGATTTCGACCAACGTGAAGGAGCGGGCAGATTTCTCCTGCGCCCTCCTCGATGCGGAAGGCCGACTCATCAGCAGCGCCCCGCACATCCCGGTCCATCTCGGAGCACTCGGAGAATGCGTCCGGCGAGTGGTCGATCGGGAGCGCCCCGCCTCAGGAGATGTGGTGGTGACAAACCATCCCGGTGCAGGCGGTTCTCATTTGCCCGATGTCACGGTGATCCAGCCGATCGATTTGCCGAACGGTGAGCGCCTCGGCTACGTCGCCAATCGGGCTCATCACGCGGAAATCGGTGGCCTCAGCCCGGGTTCGATGCCACCGGCTGCGACCTGTCTCGCGGAAGAAGGCGTCGTGATCGAGCCGATGAAATTGGTCGAGGGAAGCGTTCCCCGATTTGAAGCTGTCACTGAGCTGCTTCTCAATTCCCCTCACCCGACTCGCAACCTGCGCGACAATCTCGCTGACCTTCACGCCCAGCTCGCATCCGTGCGGCGGGGGGCGCAGCTTTTGCTCGCCCTCGCTGACGAATCGGGTCACGAAACGCTCAAAAGCCAGATGGATCGCCTCCTTGAAGAGAGTGCCGAAGCGCTGGAGGGCACTCTCGAGGGGCTTCCTTTTTCGAACGCCGAAGTGATCGAGCGACTCGACGACGGTCATGAGATTCGAGTGCGAGCCGAGAAGACTGCGACAGGCCTGACGATTGACTTTGACGGGACCAGTCCGACTCACCTCGGCAATCTCAACGCAACCCCCGCGATCATCCGCAGCGCCGTGCTCTACGTGATTCGGCTCTGGACCGGGAGCCGGTTGCCACTCAATGAAGGGCTGCTCGATCGCATCGAGATCGTATTGCCGAATTGCTTTTTGAACCCCTCATTCTCTGACGATCCGGCCCAGTCTCCCGCCGTCGTCGGCGGAAATGTGGAGACCAGTCAGCGCGTCGTCGACGCATTGATTCGCCTCTTCCAGATCGAGGCCTGCAGTCAGGGCACGATGAACAACTTCCTCTTCGGAAATGATCAATTCGGCTATTACGAGACCATCGCCGGTGGCACCGGGGCGGGTCCGAGCTATCACGGTACCTCAGGGATTCACAGCCACATGACCAACACAGCGATCACCGACCCGGAGATCCTCGAATCCCGTTATCCGGTACGGCTGCGGCAGTTTTCAATCCGGCAGGGTTCCGGCGGTGATGGTGAATGGAGCGGCGGCGACGGAGTTGTCCGGGAGATCGAGTTTCTCGAATCCCTTCAGGTCTCTCTGCTCAGTCAGCACCGGGTCGAGAGTCCCTATGGGATGAGCGGTGGGCAATGTGGAGCTGTCGGGCAGCATTTCCTCGATGGGGAGTCGTTGCCGGGCATTAGCGGGTTTGAAGCTTCGCCGGGGCAGGTGCTGAGGATAGAGACCCCTGGCGGTGGAGGTTGGGGTAGGCATACAGGGAAAGAATGACTTAGCGATATGGGAGGCGGATTCTTCCCCACCCGGACCTCTGATGCGGCGACTGAAGATCGCCGGTCCGTAGCGGAGCGGTGGTTTTAACCACCGCCAAAGCCTCGGAGAAAGGAACCACCCGCCAACTACCCACGAATCAAAGCCGCCATCGCGATTCCGGCAAGAAACCACCCCACTACCAGATCCAGCGCTGCCAACCCGATAAAATCGAGTGGGAACTCCCACCAGACATAATTCGGCAAAACGCCAACGAGTGAAGCGAACACGCCCCCGATCATGACGAATAAAACTCGCCCGCAGAAATTAAGACGTGGGGCAGCTGCGGCCAACATCAGACCAATCAGGAGAGCGCCGATCAAGTTGATCGCGACAGTTTGGACGACCGACGTCACCATCATATTTTCGCCACGTTCTCCCGCGCGGATCGAAACAAAGGCGAAGGGGCCCTTACGAGCCGCCTCAATGCGAGCCTCTGGGTCGCTCCCGTCGGTCATGGACGGGAGCAGGTAAACCCCGTCGCCCTCAATCGAATCGACCAGCGCCGTCTCGACCGCAGGTGGGTCGG
>JBCCBR010000035.1:0-12947 GCA_039033935.1 Verrucomicrobiota bacterium | reverse complement strand
CAAAGCTTTCCTCGTTGCTTAAAATCCCGATCTCGACTCTGAGGAAATAAATCGGCACGTCGAGCCGCCCGAGCCTCGGAAAACGTACCGCATCTTTCTCTGTGGTGACGATGAAATCGACCCCGGACTCGACGCAGCGGTTGATGAAGGTTAGGATCTCCTGCTCGGTGAATCGGTGGTGATCCATGAAACGACAGGTTTGCTCGATTGTTGCCCCCAGCTTTCTGACACCGTCTTCAAAGCTCTCCGGCACGGCGATGGCGCAGACCGTCCCAACCCGAGATCCTTTGAGCAGATCCAACGACTCGGTTTGCCTGTTCTCAAGATGCTCGAGGTGACAGGCGCGATGCTCGCATTCAATGATTTCGGCAGTTCGATTATGCTGCCGGATCCTCTCGATCAGCTCTTCATTAGAGTCGCCATTGCATTTCGTGATGAAAAT
The DNA here is from genome assembly GCA_039033935.1 of Verrucomicrobiota bacterium. GTDB lineage: Bacteria > Verrucomicrobiota > Verrucomicrobiia > Verrucomicrobiales > DEV007 > Arctic95D-9. The sequence continues at coordinate 12,505 of JBCCBR010000035.1, read as the reverse complement.
ATAGGAGGCTCGCTTCAAATTTCGCGTAGGCTCTCGCAGAGTTCCGCGCGGCAGGAGCCGCTCTGTCCCGAAAGGTTGCCACCGGTCGACTAGAACAATGTCGAGCCGGTGCCTCAGTCTCAGATACTGCAGACCATCGTCGAGTATCAGGGTGTCGCAGTTCAGCTCACCAATGGCGTGACGACCGCTTTTGACTCGATCCTTGTCAACTACCACGGGCACGTCGCGCAGGTTGGCAGCCAGCATGTAGGGCTCGTCCCCAGCTGTCTTTGAATCGAGCAGCAACGACTTGCCATCGCTCACGACCCGAGGTGGATCGATCTCGTTCTTCCCCTGAATCTTGCCGACGAGGCGTTTTAGAAAAGGCTGTTTCACCGACTTGTAGCCCCGGCTCAGCACTGCGACGCGACGCCCCCCATCCTGCAGCGAGCGGGCAAATTTTTCGACCACGGGTGTCTTCCCGGTTCCCCCGACCGTCAAATTGCCGATACTGACGACGAGGCAGCCGAGGCTGCGCTCTCGCAGGATGCGATTCCGGTAGAGCCAAAGCCGCAAATTAACCGCCCTCCCGTAGATTTTCGATAAGCTGCCGAGGAACACCTTCATCGCTCCGGCACGGAAACCGTCCCGACGATCGAGAATGACATCGACGACGAATTGCTCGAACTTTTCGGTGGATTGCCCCATCTACGATTCAACGAGATTCAAAGACTCCCGCGCCTGGACAGCAGCAAATCGCGGGGGAACCCGGAAGCCTCGACCGGGAAAATAGTGACGCAACCGGGAAATCAACGTTCGAAGCTGTCGACGTCGCGGAGCGGTTCGAGAAAGGATCGGAATTCAGCTCCGACTCAGAAACTCTCTGCCATTTAAACAGCCTCAAAGCGATACCTCGGAGCACAGGAATGAAAGGAGAATTGCCGCGATTGGTTCGGTCCGAGGTTTGACGCACCGGCGAAAGTGGCTCTTAAATGCTCAAGATGGAAGCGACGCGATCTTTTCTACACGGTCTTCTGTGGGTTATCGCAATGGCTACGACCGGATGCATCTCGTCAGAAAACACGGGGCCTGAATCCAGTGAGACCGATACCGCCTCCCCATCAATAGCCGAACCCGAGAGTAGTGAAGCATTCATTTCGTATGCTGATTCAATCGAGGAGCTTCGCCTCTACGCAAAGCGATCCGAGCCGGACTTCAGGTTTCGAGGCTGGGAAATCTGGAAAACGACCGATCTCTACTACGGGCATGATCCGGGCCGACCGGATTCTATGAATGAGTTTATCTCGGCGACTCTCGACACTTCGGGAGAGGATCTGTTGCTCGGAACTTCTGTCAGTTTTTTTGCTGAAGGGAAACTATGGAAGGACTTAAATTCCGATACCGCGATCAAACTTTCACCAGATGGCGAGTTCCAAACAGGGGGTCCCGCACGCATCATACTGCCCTTGAACGAGCGCTGAGCTTGCAATGTCAAAGTCGACTTCGCCGACGCAAACGTGAGTTATTCATGTGACCTGCCCAAAAGGCAGTCAGGCCGAGTGAACGCAAGGCGCAGGCCATATCTCCCCGCAGAAACTCTCATTGTCCGCTGGCTCTAGCTGCTTCGAGGCGGGCAATTTTTTGATAGAGCGGCGGCTCGGACAACGCGGACCGCCGGGACAGCGTTCCCTACCTGGGAAATCGTTCCCCATCACCTCAGTAGCCGAGCTCACACAGAGCGTGGCCGATCCGCACAGGGTAAAATTAGGCGTCACTGCAGCACGTTTCGCAAACGGAGTCCCTTCGCACCTTCGCAGCTCCTCGAGCTACCAACCCATCGCTTGCATTTTCTCAAAATCCAGATCACCTCTCGCCATGCAACGAATCGACCACCGAGCCGACGACGAACTGCGTCCCATCGCATTCGAGCCCGACTTTGCACCCCACGCTCACGGCAGCGTCCTCGTCAGCTTCGGGCAGACTCGGGTGATCTGCTCGGCGATGCTCGAGGCCGGGGTTCCACGCTGGATGATGCAACAGAACGTCTCGGGGGGCTGGCTCACTGCCGAGTATTCGATGCTCCCTTACTCGACGCTCGATCGAAAGGTTCGCGATGTCGCGCGGGGAAAGCTCGACGGTCGCAGTTCCGAAATCCAGCGACTGATCGGTCGCAGTCTTCGCGCCGTCGTCGATCTCAAGGCCCTCGGTCAACGAACTTTGTGGATCGACTGCGATGTGCTGCAAGCCGACGGAGGCACCCGCACCGCCTCGATATCCGGTGCCTGCGTCGCCGTCGAGATGGCTTTCCGCCGATTTCAAACGGCAGGAAAACTCAAAAAAGCACCCCTCCGCGAGCTGGCCGCCGCCGTCAGCGCTGGGATTTGGCGCGACGACTGCCGACTCGACCTCAATTACCATGAAGACAAAGACGCCGATGTCGATTTTAACTTCGTCATGACTGAGTCTGGAGACCTGATCGAGATGCAAGGCTCCGGCGAAGAAGCCACCTTCACTCGAGACCAGATGATGAGATTGCTGGAAATCTCGGAAAAAGGCGTCCAAGAAATCGTAGCGGCTCAGAAATCAATCCTGAGCGAATTCGATCCTGGCGCCAATCTAGATCTCCTCTCTCGCCTGAAATAGCAGGACTACTGGTCGACTAAGCCAAGATCGATCGGCTTTCACGCGGAGATCTCAGATTAAAACTTCGACGGGTCAGAATCGATCGTGGTGCGGAGCTTAGCAAGCCCCCGACGGATCCGAGCCTTGACCGTACCGAGGGGTTCTCCCAGCTCATCGGCGATCTCCTGCTGGGTCAGGCCCTGAAAATAGACCTTTTCGATTGCTTCTCGCTGGACTTCGGTGAGATCGAGCACGGCCGACCTTACCTTTCGACAGGCATCGCGGCGGTCGGCTGCCTCGGGACCGCTAACACCAGTCGAGCTGCGCGGATTGACCTCTATTTCGCCGGAGTAGGCATCTTTGAGTCGAGCTTGTCGCTGTTTTGACCGGAGCCGGTCAATTGCGCGGTTCCTTGCCATCGAGGCAAGCCAAGTGATTGGACGCCCCCTACCTGCGTGGTAGAGATGCGCCTTTCTCCAAAGCGAACTTAAGACTTCCTGCAATACCTCTTCGGCGTCCTCTCGATCGTTCAACACCTTGTTGATAGTAGTGAAAAGAAGCCCGTCATAGCGCTCGTAGAGCTTGCGAAAACACTGCCGATCACCATTTGCGATGCCGGCCAGCATGCGTCCATCCGCTTCATCATCGTATGCGGGGCGTTTGTTTTCTTCGATCATGATTTCAGCTTATAAAAATCTAAAAATTCTTCAAATAGAAATACGATTAGATTTGCTAATCACAAGGAACCGCTGATTAGAACGACGAATTCTGACTCTCCAGATCGAACGAATTGGCCTTCATTCGAGTCTACACTCAGTTAGAAATGTGCGCCCTGCCGTCACTCGAAAATTTGCAGCCGCGTATTATTCTGAGCCCGATACCTAAATTGCGCCGCACTTTGAACGGTGGTAACATCAAAGTGCGCTGCCCGGTCCGGGCACCCGACCTTCACTCACCATTTTTACATGCAAGACAACGAGCCCAGCGACAAGCAGCAGAACGACGGGAACAACAACGATTCCGGGTTTAACTGGAAGGGCTTGGTCCTTCTCTTCATCGCGCTGGGGCTTTTCTCGCTCGCGATCTGGTCGAAGACCTTTTCCGATCGTTCGTCGACGATCACCTTTTCTGAGTTCAAAGACCTGGTCAGAAGCGACCGCATCCTCGTCGATCCAGAGGCCGAGCCTGCCAAGCTCCTCCGCCTTGTTCAGAAGGACGGCAGCTACAAACAATACATCACCGGCTGGTATCTGGTCGATGATGTCGAGGCGAATGACGGGAAACCGGAAGCTGAATTCAAAACCCCAGTCATCCTCGACTATGTCGGCGATGAACTGAAGGAGCTGCTCGCGGCTGAGGAGATCGAGATCGCCGACCTCCAAACTGACTCCGACGGATTCGGGGTCATGATGATGTCTTTTTACCTCCCCATTATCTTTTTACTCATTCTGCTCTACTTCCTCTTTCGTCATCAGATCAAAGCGGCCGGTCGAGGCGCGATGAGCTTCGGAAAGAGCAAGGCCAAGCTGATGTCGATGGACAAAAACAAGGTCACCTTCAAAGACGTCGCTGGCGTCGAGGAGGCTAAGGAGGAAGTCTGGGAAATCGTCGAATACCTCCGCGATCCGAAAAAATTTCAGCGCCTTGGCGGCCGGATCCCCAAAGGCGTCCTCATGGTCGGCTCCCCAGGCACTGGTAAGACCCTCCTCGCACGCGCTATCGCCGGCGAGGCCGACGTCCCATTCTTCTCAATCAGTGGTTCTGACTTCGTCGAGATGTTCGTCGGGGTCGGTGCTTCTCGGGTCAGAGATATGTTTGAGCAGGGCAATAAAAACGCCCCCTGCCTTATTTTCATTGACGAGATCGATGCGGTCGGACGCCACCGAGGGCATGGCCTCGGCGGTGGCCACGACGAACGCGAACAGACCCTCAATGCTCTGCTCGTGGAGATGGACGGCTTTGATACTCAGGAAGGAGTCATCATCATCGCCGCCACCAACCGCCCCGACGTTCTTGACCCAGCACTGCTAAGGCCCGGTCGATTCGATCGCGAGATCACCGTGGCCCTGCCAGACGTGAAGGGGCGTGAAGAGATTCTCCGAGTTCACAGCAAAAAGGTTAAGATCGCGGCCGACGTCGACATGGGAGTCGTCGCTCGCGGGACACCGGGCTACTCCGGAGCCGAGCTTGCTAATGTCATCAACGAGGCCGCCCTGCTTGCCGCGCGCAAGGGACTCAAAGCGATCTCGATGGAAGAAATGGAGGAGGCCCGCGACAAAGTTCGTTGGGGTAAAGAGCGCCGTTCGCTCGCCCTCTCTGAGGATGAGAAAAAGCTCACCGCCTACCACGAGGCTGGGCACGCTCTCCTCGGCATGCTTGTGAAGGACACTGACCCCGTCCACAAGGTCACCATCATTCCGCGCGGACCCGCCCTCGGGGTCACCATGTATTTACCGGAGGAAGACAAGCACAGCTACAAGAGAGGCTACCTCCTCGACCGCCTCATCCTCATCATGGGCGGACGAGTCGCCGAAGAGTTGGTCTTTGGCGATGTCACCAATGGAGCTGCCGGCGATATCCGCCAAGCCAGTGAAATCGCTCGAAAGATGGTCTGTAACTGGGGCATGTCAGATCAGCTCGGGATGGTCGAGTATGGTGAAGGTCAGGATCAGGTCTTCCTCGCACGCGACATTTCCTCCCCTAGAAATTACTCGGAGGCGACCGCTCAGAAGATCGACGACGAAGTCCGCCGCTTCACAGACGAAGCCTACGCCGAAGCGACCCGGCTGATCGAGGAGCACCGCGACAAGCTTGAGATCATTGCTCAGGGTCTGCTCGAGTTCGAGACGCTCGATGGGAGTCACATCCGCGACATCATGGAGTATGGTGAAATGAAAAATCCACCAGCTCCACCAACCCCGCCTGAGCTGCCCGAGGAAGAACCTCAGCGGCCCGCTCCGAAAAAGGAAAAGCCCGACAGCGATGAAGGTTTCTCCGGGGACCTTGCCCCGGCGGGCGCCTAGGAGCTGCAGGACTCCGGCCTGCGACACGTCTCGCAGCCAGCGTGCCTAGCCCGAAACGCTTCCCGCGGCCCGCGCGGGGGCAGCGCGATTTCACCGTGCAGCGACCTGTGCTATCCTCCACAGCATGACCAGCACACGAGCCAGCTGCATGCTCCTGATCGTCGCCTTCGGACTTTTCGTCTCCGGCGTCACTGTCTGGCCGGCAGTTCCAGAGCTGAACCTAGGGCTCCGCATCCTCGAAGTTCTCGGTTTCGCCGATTCCGAGCTCTTCCGTTTCACAACGCAGATCCGCGATAGTCTCATCGCGATCGAGGATCAGCATCCCTCTATTCTCTATGGCTACGACTGGCTCGCCTTCGCCCACATCGTCCTCGCGATCCTGTTTGCGGGGACGGCCCGCGATCCGGTGCGCAACCGCTGGACGATCGAGTGCGGGCTCATCATGTGTGCTCTGATACCCATCCTCGCCGGGATCTGTATCCCCATTCGGCAAATCCCGGGCTACTGGTTCCTGATCGATTTCGCCTTTGCGCCGGCGGCGGCTGTCCCACTAGTCATTGCCCTGCGGGATGTGCGGCAGATTGAGCGGAGCCGTTCCGAGTAGCCGGAGTATATGTCTGGATAACCCGCTAACTTCAGCCGGAACGAAACATAAGCGACACCCGTGAAAATCGCGACCGCCTGCATGATCGCGAGGATAGCAATCGTTCTGTGTTCGCTATATCCTTATGTCATCCTCACCTGGGGTTTCCGTCTTCGCCCATTCCCCCACCAGCTCGAGCGCCTTCGGCACAAAATGCTCCAGTTCGGCCCACCGATCCGACGCGCCGAGGTTAGCATGACCTTCTCCCGAAAAAACTCCGAGGAAATGTGATCCCCCACCGATCGACTGGGCCAGCGCATTGCACTCACTCGCGACGAAGAAGGAGGGTTGGTCTTCGTCGGGCCGGAATGCCGCCGCTATCCAAAGGTATTGAATCGCAGACGCCGACTCGATATCGCCGAGAATATCGATCCGGATCTGGTCCAATTCGTGCGTTTCGAGAACGGTGGCCGAGGCTACCTGGGGCTGGTACATCGCCTCGACCGTAACCCGCAGTGCAGTCACAGCAAACGGCGATTCTTTCTTTCCGCCTGTCACCGCTCAAAGTGCGTGCATCCTTTACCAGATCGATTATCCCTTTCCCGCATTCATGACGACTGACCCACCTGTCCCGAACGAGCGCCCTCCGAATCATGTCGAGCTCGATGTGCTTGTTCTGGGCGGAGGTTTTGGCGGCGTCTACTGCGCCAAGCGACTCGGCAAGCTCGCCCGAAAAATGGTCCCAGAGCCACTCTCCGTGGGCATTGTCAGTGACCAGAATTACATGGTCTTTCAGCCGATGCTGGCGGAAGTGGCGGGCGCTTCGATTTCTCCGCGCCATGTCGTCAATCCTATCCGTCTGCTCTGCCGTGGGGTCAATGTCTACCGGGGCGAGGTCGACGACATCGATCCCGACCGCAAGGAGGTCCGCGTCGACACTGGTCAGTTTTCTTCGGACTTGGTCATCCATTACAAGAAGCTCGTCATCTCACTCGGAGCCGCGATCGATCTGTCGCGGGTCCCCGGCATGCCCGAGCACGCCTTCCTCATGCAGAACGTCGGTGACGCCATGATTCTGCGCTCGACGATCCTTTCCCGAATCGAGGAAGCCAACACCGAGCACCGCCCTGAGATCCGGAAAAGGCTTCTCACCTTTGTTGTCGTCGGCGGGGGCTACTCGGGAGTCGAGACCGCTGGCGAAGTTCTCGACCTTGTCAGGAGTGTCCTCAAATTTTATGGCGGCGTTTCCGAGTCCGACGTCCGGGTCGTCCTCGTCCACAGCCGCGATCGCCTGCTCCAGAATTTATCCGAATCGCTCGGCCACTACGCCGCCGACAAACTCATCGACCGCGGTCTCGAGGTCCGGCTCGAGGAGCGAGTCCGTGCCGTCACCGCTGCGCGAGTTTATCTCAAGTCGGGTGAGACGATTGAGACAAACACAGTTGTGTCGACCGTCGGTAACGCTCCAAATCCCGCCATCGTTCGCCTCTGCGAATCTCACGACATCGCACACCACCAAAGCTGGATCCAAACCAACGAGTGCCTTCAGGTGAAACACCGGGACGACGTCTGGGCCATTGGTGACTGCGCCAACAATCCACTCTACGGCAAAGAGGGCGAGCGGTGCCCACAGACAGCACAGTTTGCGATGAGGATGGGCACAGTCGCTGCCGACAACGTGGTCAAATCAATCCGCTCGCGGGAGCAGAAACCCTTCACGTTTCAGGGACTCGGGGAGCTCGCCTCGATCGGTCACCACACCGCGGTCGCTCACATCGGTGGAGTCAACATTTCCGGGTTTATCGCCTGGTTCATGTGGCGCACCATTTACCTCGCAAAGCTCCCCGGTCTTGACCGCAAAGTCCGAGTCATGATCGACTGGACTCTCGATCTGTTTTTCCCACGCGACATCAACCTGCTCAACCCCCGCTACACCAGCCTCTTCCGCCAGGTCCACCTCGAGGCGAACGACACCTTGTTCAATCGCGGTGAACCTGCCTTCTCGCTCTACGTCGTTAAAAAAGGCAGTATCGAACTCCGCAACGCGGATGACGGTGTCGTCCGCACGATTGAGTCGGGTGACTTTTTTGGGGAAAGAGCCCTCGTCCACGGTGGCGGCTACCTTTACAATGCGATCGCCCCGGAAGAGACCGAACTTGTTTCCCTCAGTGGCGAAGCAGTCCTGCCCTTCTTCGAAGCGAGCCGGCGCTTCCGCCGGGTTCTCGCCAAAACCACCGCCCAGGGATCTGCCGAAGGTGAGCTCAAGGCACTGATTGAGAAGCTCGATCGCAACCTGCTCGAGAAGCCCGTCACCGAAATCATGCGGAGAGACATTGCCACTCTCAAAATCGACGAGACTGTCGGGGATGCACTTTCGCTGTTCAAAAAGAGACGCTTCTCGATCTACCCTCTGGTGTCGGACGACGGTCATCTTGTTGGCATTCTCAATCGCGAAGACTTTTTCGACTTCATCAAGCGCGACAAGGTGACCCGCGAGACCTCCCTCGATCAGATCGAGTTCATGCACCTTCCGACCTGCCGAGACACCGTCACAGTCGAGGACGCCCTCATGGACATGGTTCAGCAGGGTCGCTACAAGTGTCTCATCACCAGCGAAGAAGGGAAACTTCTCGGGATCATCGCGGCGATGGATCTGATCGGCGAGTCAATCAAAGCGGAAGCTTGATTGAAAGAAAGACACCAGCAGAAAACCCCCCATCGACCAACAATCCGACAGTCTCGAATCGGTTCGAGTCGATATCTGGCTCTGGGCGACACGCGTTTTTAAGACGAGGGCACTAGCCGGTAGCAGTTGTCGGAAAGGACAGATCACGGTCAACGGACAAGCCTGCCGTCCCTCCCGGCTCGTCCGGTTGGGGGACCACATTGAGATCGCTCGCGACGACTACGTTCGCGAGGTCGAGGTCAAGGCCCTACTCAAAAAACGTGTCGGAGCCAAACTCGTTCCCAGCTTTCTCAACGACCACACCCCACCCGAGCGAATCGAAGAAGCGATCAAGGCGAGGCGAGCCGTCAAACCGGCACTGCCTCAGCGAGAAGCCGGGTCCGGTCGGCCCACCAAACGCGAGCGCCGCGAGCTCGACCAGTTGATGGAGGACTCCCTCGCCGAACAGGAAGCCTTCGACGAATTCATCCGGGCCTTCCGAAAACGCTGAGGTTCCCGAGCGGATCTCGATGCGATTTCCCCGCTTGACGGATCGCATCCGCATCCCCATTGTCACGAACCATGACCAAGACCCTCCAGCTTGTCGCGATGTCCGCCTTCCTCGCATTTGCTTTATCGAGCTGCTGCTCCTTGAGCGACATCCCGAGCCACATCATCGACCCGCTCGATCGCGGATCGATGTTTGATGATCCCTGCTATCCCAAATACCAGCATCACTACCACGACGGCAAGACGGGGCACTACCACGAGTAATCAGGGCCGATAGCCGCACCCAGTGCCGAATCGCTGCTCACACACCAACCCATCCTTCGAGGTGGGACCACACGCGACAGGCTTTCCTGTCGCGTTTTTCGTTTTTGCGGTCACCTTCCCTCCATGAGCACCCCAGACTGGGCCGAGGAAATCCGCCAACAATACCTCTCCGGCGCGGCGAACCAGTTTCTGATCCACGGAAACGTCAACGACCGTGTCCTCATCGACCGGGACGATGAAGAATCGATGCGCAAGTCAGATGCTGACGAAAGCGCCCGCATGGGAAATCTGATCGATTTTCTGACGCAGGTTCAGCTCGCGCGCTTCGACCTCGTTATCAGCTATCAGATCGGAGGCGGTCTCCGCATCGAGTCAGGCGAGGACTTCTTTCGCAAACTACACTTTCCCGACGAGCTCCCCAAAGACCCGCCCAACGCGATCGGCTACCTCGATCAGTTTTTGCGCTTTCTTGTTAATCTCAAGCGCCTCTCCCCCACCGATCCCGCCGCCGAGGGGATCGCCGGACGAAATCATCACATCGCAGTCGTGATCCAGTCCGCTGACCTCGTCTTCCCGATGTCTCGTCAGACCCGAGATTACCAGCTCAGTTCGATGGCCTCGGTCGTCCGTTCCTGGTCTCACGAGACTCACTTCCTTGAGCAGAATCTCGCCGTATTTCTGGTCACTGAGAATCTCAACGACCTCCATCCCCTGCTCGCTCAAAACCAGCGGGCCGCCACCATCGAGGTCCCCCTGCCAGAGCAAGCCAGCCTCGCTCACGCTTTCGACTATTTCAAAACCCTCTACCCCGCTGCTCTCAGCAACTTTGTCGACAGCCCCGAGCTCATCGCCGGCCGGCTCGCCGGAGCCTCCCTCAGCTCGATCGAGGCTCTGCTCAAGAATCGTCAGTATGAAAACGAGCCTCTGATTGAATCCGATCTCGCCGAACTCAAGAAAGACCTCGTCGAGGCCGACTCACAGGGACTCATCGAATTTCTGGAGCCGACCCGCAGCCTTGCTGACTACTACGGCCAGGAACCCGTCAAAACCTGGATGCGACAAGACATTGCCCTCTGGCAACAGGGCGATCTCGCCGCGATGCCGATGGGATACCTCCTCTGCGGACCGGTCGGCACCGGTAAAACTTACCTCGTCGAGTGCCTCGCGGGCGAAGCCGGAGTCCCAGTCGTGAAAATGAAGAACTTTCGTGACCGCTGGGTTGGCAGCACCGAAGGAAACCTTGAGAAAATCTTCAGTCTCCTTCATGCCCTCGGTCGCTGCATCGTCTTCATCGACGAGGCCGACCAAGCGCTCGGTAATCGCGACAGCGGATCAGGCGACTCCGGAGTCTCGGGCCGGGTCTACTCAATGATGGCCAAAGAGATGAGCGACCCCGACAATCGCGGCCGCATCCTCTGGATTCTCGCCTCGAGCCGCCCCGACCTCATCGAGGTCGACCTGAAACGTCCCGGACGAGTCGATGTCAAAATACCCATTTTCCCAGCCCACGAGGCTGCCGATGCCTATCGCCTGATCCGAGCGCTGTCCAAAAAACACCGACTCGAGCTTCCCAAAGAATGCCCCGAAGACCTCCTTGCCCACATCCCCACACTTGTCACCCCTGGCGCTGCTGAAGCGATCGCGATCAAACTCTATCGCCTTGTCAAAACTCGCGAGCTTTCCCCACTCGAAGCACTACGCGATTCATTGGAAGACTATCAAAATCCCATCCCACCCGATGTGATGGACTTTCAGATCGGCCTCGCCGTCCGCGAGGCCAGCGATCTCGACTTTGTCCCGGAAGTGTTCCGGGGGCACGAGGGGTAGCTCTTGCCTCAAATTACGGGAGACTCCCCGGCTACTGAGGTTGTTTTCAATGATACCGACGGAGGCCTCTCCAGAGGCTTGATAGGGTATGGTCAGTCATTCAACAGGGTTAGGTTTTCGATTCAATAGGGTTAAGTGTTAGGATTAATAGGGTTGAGTTGTGGATTTGGAACAAAATGGGCGAGTCTTGAGAGTCAGGATAGCACCTAGTTTCAGTAAGTGGGTAGTTTCATGCGGCTCAAAGCGGCGAAGCTGCTAGACCTCAGACTGGGACGCAGTTCGCGAAGCAGAAATTCAGGTTATTCCCCATACGAGGCCGCCGCTGTGGAAGTTTTGAGCGAAACAAAACAAGTAACCAAACCGCCAGGGAGGTTCGATATTGCTAGGCCGAGTCCCGCTTTGAGTCTATCATCCTCCCCGACTCCATCCCCCATTCCTATAGACGAGGACGTGGCAGTCACACATCAGACGTTCTCCACAAAAGATGGCTGCAACCCTCAAAATCGTCACTCTTGCCGCAACCTTCGCACTAGCCCTATTACTCGGAGCAATCTTTGACACAGGCTATTACCAAGCTGGGATCATTGCGAAAGAACACTTTGGGGACAAACCGCTCCCCGCGATCACACTTGTGCTGACCCAAAACCACAGGTCTTTAGTCTATGTGATGTTGATCCCATGGATCGGATTCGCTGGACTGCCGGCCTTCACGCGAAGACTGCCCGGAAAAACCGAAGCGTCATTTTCGCTTCGATTCGCAGCTTTCACAGCTGTCGAGTCACTACTTGCCGTCTTTCTTCTTTTATTCCTGGTTCTCCCGTTTGTTCCGTATTACCCACTAATGGATATCTCCCACAGTTACACATCACACCAAAAAACCATAACCGGATACTCCGTTTCCTATCATAAAAACTGCGATTCAAGGGGATTCATTCATTGGATAAAAGTGATCCCCGTAAAAGATAATTATACTTGAGTTTACACATAGAGAATGAAACCAAATAAATATCTATCGATCACCGCTGGATTCTT
>JBCCBR010000034.1:0-12966 GCA_039033935.1 Verrucomicrobiota bacterium | reverse complement strand
CTGAGGCCGAGGACCTCGCTCAGGAAACCAACGTCACCCTCTGGGAGAAGCGCGCGGAATACGATCCCGAGCAAAGTTTTCGGAGCTGGGCGTTTAAGATCGGTTTTCTAAAAGCGCAGAACCATCGCCGCAAAAGAGAGCGGCAACTTTCCCGCGAGATTCCCGATGAACGCCTTCTCGCTGAGATATCTGCCCGTGGGATCGAACGACAGAGTCGCGAACAGGATGATGAAAATCGCTTTGTGGCTCTGCGTGAATGCCTTGACCGCCTCTCCGGCAAGCATCGTCATCTGATCAAGCGTCGTTTTTTTGAAGAGGTCAGCCTGGAGCGCCTCAGCAGTGTTGCCGGGATCAACCGCAACGCCATGGCGCAGCGTCTTTTCCGGATCAAAAGCAGCCTTATCAAATGTGTTTAGAGACAACTCAAGAATTCCCCTCCGAACTGAGATGAGTCATCACCAAGACGAAACTGACTTCAATCAGATCCTTGCCGCAATTGGCGAGCGGGAGTTGACCTCGTGGGAGCGCGAGCGTCTTTGGGAACTTCTCAGCGCCGATCCTGACCGGATCGATCATTACACCGATCATTGCTTCATCGACGCTGATCTCAGCTCACTCGCTCCGGAAGAGGCTGCGACGGAATCCAGTAAAATTGTGATGCTACCAGGGGCGGAGCAGGCTCCCCGAAAGTTATCTCCAAAAGCGTGGCGATGGATTGGTGCTGCCGCCGTTCTGGCTCTTGGCAGTGCCCTCGTGTCGACAATTGTCCTCTCACCGCGGGGCGGAGAGTTTGACGTCGCGGTGACCCGCGATCTTAAGAGCGACACGGCCACGGAGGCCCCCCCGACACTTTCGATGACCTCGGAAACGGCGCAGATTCGGAGGGCCAACCTCAGCACGGATGATCCCAGTGACGAGGCGGTTGCGCTGTCCGGAGCGGTCGCTCTTGCGAACAGTCGCTCGCCTCGAGGCGGAAAGCCGGAGGGTGCCACGCAGGTGCCGGAAACGATTTCGTTTAATCACCACGTCCGCCCGATCCTTTCTGAGAATTGCTTCTTTTGCCACGGCCCGGACGAAGCGACTCAGGAAGCCGGTCTTCGTCTCGACACTTTTGAGGGAGCGACCGCCGATTTGGGAGGATATGCCGCGATCGTCCCAGGCGATGCCGAGGCGAGTGAGTCCTGGTATCGGATTTTGTCGGATGATCCGATCGATGTCATGCCGCCTCCTGAATCGCATCGTGAGCTCAGTGAAGCCGATCGAGAAATCCTTCGCCGCTGGATCGAAGAAGGAGCTGTCTATGATGAGCACTGGGCCTTTGTGCCACCGACTCGGACCGAGCCACCCGAGGCGAGCGAGCCCACCTGGCCAGTCAACCCGGTCGATCAATTCATCCTCGCGAAGTTGGATCAGAATGGCGTTGAGCCCAATTCCCCGGCAGCGCCAAGGACGATCATGCGTCGCCTCAGTCTCGACCTCATTGGCTTGCCGCCGTCGATCAAGGAATACGAGGCTTTCGAAACAGCCTTTGCCGAGGACGAAGACGCTGCGGTTGCGGAAGCGGCTGACCGACTCCTCGCTTCTCCGCACTTTGGCGAACGGATGGCTCTGGCTTGGCTCGATGCGGCTCGCTACTCAGACTCAAATGGCTTCCAACAAGACGGCAGCCGCCACCAGTGGCCCTGGCGCGATTGGGTGGTGAACGCCTACAACGAGAACATGACTTTCGACCAGTTCACGATCGAACAGATTGCAGGCGATCTCCTCGAGAATCCGACGAACGATCAGCTCATCGCGACTGCCTTTAATCGCAACCACATGCTGAACGGTGAAGGTGGTGCCATCAAAGAAGAGCAGCGCAATAACTATGTCTTTGATCGGGTCGATGCAACTGCCACCACCTGGCTCGGACTAACGATGGCCTGCGCGCAGTGTCACACCCATAAGTACGACCCGATCACTCATCACGACTACTTTAGTTTCTTTGCCTTCTTCAACAACCTACCCGAGTCGGGCGGGGTCGACAGGCGTTACAAGGCGGTGGCACACAATGGCACCGGTAAATCGTCGATCCAGATTTCTGAGCCCCTTCTGAAGTTGCCCACCGATGAGCAAACCGCTGACATTGCTAGGCTCAAAAAACTACTGGCTGAGAAGCAAAAGGAACTTGGCGAACAGCTCGAGGCGATTCAGGTGGCTCAGCATGAGTGGGAGTCGCAATTCACGTCTCAGGATTTCGTGGATCGGAAGCGTTTTCCTGACAGTGTCTCAACGCTCTTTCGTATCGCTCCGGCCGAGAGGAAGAAAAATCAGCAGATCACCCTTGCTGAGTTTTTCATGGTCAAAAAAGACGCCCACGACAATCCTGAGTGGCTTGAACTGGGCAGAGCAATCGCCAAAACGAGGACGGAACTGACCGCTGTCGAAAATGCCATCATTCAGGTGATGGTGATGCGTGAGAATCCGCCCGAGAAGACCCGCATGACTCACGTCTTTGCTCGGGGAGATTACACTCAGCCAACCGATGAAGTCCCCCCAGGAGTTCCGGCCTTTTTACCACAACCCGAAACGGAAGGTCCCCAGACTCGTCTGACACTGGCGCGCTGGCTGGTCTCAGACGAGCAACCGCTCACCGCCCGGGTAACTGTCAATCGCATCTGGCAGCAGTTCTTCGGCACTGGGATAGTCAAAACCTCGGAGGATTTTGGAGTCCAGGCCGAGCTCCCAAGCCATCCCGAGCTGCTCGACTGGCTTGCGGTCGAATTTCGAGATTCGGGATGGGATGTGAAGCACATCGTTCGACTGATTGTGACCAGTCAGACTTATCGGCAAGACTCACGTCAGCGTCCCGAAGTATCCGGCGATGATCCCGAGAATCGGCTGCTCGCTCGCGGGGCACGACGACGTCTCCCCTCCATGCTGTTGCGAGATCAGGCCCTCGACGTTGCAGGCCTGCTGAAGGCTGATCAGGGTGGTTTACCGGTTTATCCGTGGCAGCCGGAAGGGCTCTGGGAAGAGTTTTCGTTCAACAAGATCAGCTACCATCACAGCGAAGCACCGGACCAGAATTTCCGCCGCAGTCTCTACACCTTCTGGCGGCGCACCACTCCACCTCCGAACATGTTTGATAGTTCCACTCGCCAGGTCTGCACGGTGAGAAGCTCGACCACGAACACACCACTGCAGGCACTCGTTCTGATGAATGATCGGACCTACCTCGAAGCGGCCCGAGCTCTCGCGAGGCGAATCGTCGCCGAGGGCGGGGACGACGTGAATGCGAGGCTCGCTTACGCTTTCGAGCTCGCAACTGGTCGTAAGCCAGACGGAGCAGAGCGCAATGTGTTAGCTAGGGGCTTCGATACCAGCTTCAACGAATTTGCGAGTTTTGCGTCAGCAGCCGAGGACTATGTTGGAGGCACTGATTCCGAAAATCCAGTCGAGCTTGCTGCCTACACTCGCATGGCCCAAGTGATCCTGAACCTCGATGAAGTTCTCAATCGACCCTAGCGAGTGACTTAACCCTGTTGAATCAAACACCTAACCCTATTGCATCTAAGAGGTAACCCTATTGAATGAAGAGGTGATAATTAACTATCACTCAAAATACCAATCAAACCTCCTCCCAGCAGCCAAGACTTCACTAACAGTACTTTTCAGTCCGAAACAGATGAAATCACTAGACTACCTCTCTGCCAACTCCACCCAAAGCCTTCGCGAAGGCATTGCTGAGTTGCGCATTGCTGAGGGTGCGGAAAATGACGCAGCTGAGCATCTGGCTCCCGAGCTTCTCGACGATATCGATATTCACGATGCGATTCATGTTCTCTTTGCCTGTCCGACTGATCTGCGCGGTGAGATCATTGCCCACATCTGGACAGCTTTTGGGACCACGGTCTCGATGGCGGACATGCATCGGGTCAATGCGCATCGAGATCATCGAGAGGTGTTGCGGCAGATTGGGCATCGAAAGCTGATTGCGACATGGCTTCGATCAATCCCGACGATTGGCAAGACGCTGCTGCGGGCCCGCCGAATGAAGGCGAAGTGGCCGGTCGAAGAGATGGATCAGTTTCTTGATAGGCCGCTGAACGAGTTGAGGAGCGATTTCGGAATCCGAGTGATCCCGTTTGATGAGGGCTCGGGGCGGAGCGGTGGGGCTGCGCTGCGGAAGCAGATCAACGCAGCGGGAGCTTGAGGTTTCCCGGAATCTTCAAAAACGAGCGATTGAGCAAAAAGACGTCATGAAAATAGACCCTTTCCTTAGCGAACCCGCGAGTCGTCTGGCCGCGACGCGCCGACAGTTTTTCGGGAAATCTGCCTCCGGCATCGGGACAGCCGCGCTCGCCTCTCTGCTCGGGAAGGACTCTCTCTTCGGAGCAAAAGCGCCCAATTCCAGCGGCGGTCTCGCTGGTTTCCCGACTCATTCGCCAAAGGTGAAGCGGGTCATTTACCTGTTGCAGTCTGGGGCTCCGTCTCACGTTGATCTGTTTGATTACAAGCCCCATTTGATCAAGTCTCACGGCGAGAACATCCCGGCGTCGGTCCGCGAGGGGGTTCGTCTCAGCACGATGACCTCGGGCTACGACAACTACCCGGCGCTCCAGCCGAGGGAGACATTTAACCGCTGTCCCAAGAGTGGGATGATGATCTCGGATCTGCTCCCTTACACGCGCGAGATTTCCGATCGGTTTACACTGGTGAATTCGATGCACACCGAGGCAGTGAATCACGCCCCGGCGGTGACCTTTTTCCTAACTGGGCACCAATTACCGGGCCGACCCAGCATGGGTGCGTGGATGACTTATGGACTCGGTTCCGCGAGCGAGGATCTGCCGTCATTCGTCGTGATGCTATCGCGCGACCGCGAGGCGTCCTGCGGTCAGCTTTTCTATGACTATTACTGGGGGAGTGGCTTCATCCCGAGCAAGTATCAGGGAGTTAAATTCCGTGGTCAGGGAGACCCGGTGCTTTTTCTTTCAGATCCCAAAGGTCTGTCGAGAGAAATGAAAAAGGGCATGATCGATGACATCGCCGCCCTCAATCGCGAGCGCTACGACGACGTCGCCGATCCCGAGATTCAGACGAGGATATCCCAATACGAGATGGCCTACCGGATGCAGGCGAGCGTCCCGGATCTGACGGATCTATCCGACGAGCCACAGCACATTCTCGATATGTATGGGCCCGATGTGCATCGACCCGGATCCTTCGCTCGAAACTGCCTCCTCGCTCGTCGCCTCGCCGAGCGAGGCACCCAGTTCGTCCAACTCATGCACGCGGGATGGGATCAACATCAGAATCTCCCGACCCAGCTTGCGGTGCAATGCAAAGACACCGACCAGCCCTCGGCTGCCTTGGTCAAAGACCTCGAACAGCGAGGCTTGCTGGAGGACACCCTCGTGATCTGGGGCGGTGAGTTTGGCCGCACCCCGTTTGGCCAGGGCGATATCAATAACCCGACTCGCCATGGGCGCGATCACCACGGGGCCGCATTTTCAATCTGGATGGCTGGCGGCGGCGTTAAGGAGGGTTTTCAGTATGGGCAGACCGACGACTACGGCTACAACATCGTCGAAGATAAAGTCCACGTACACGACTTTCAGGCAACGGTATTGCGCCTGCTGGGGATTGATCACGAGCGGCTCACCTACCGTTTTCAGGGCCGACGCTTTCGGTTAACCGACGTGCACGGGCATGTCGTGAAAGATATATTGACGTGATGGGGCTTTGCCTTTGCGGATTTCGGAAAGCGGGTCTTTAGCGCTAGGCGAGATGAGAAGCAGATTCGTTCTCACCCGAACTCCATCACAATCTTCTTAGGCCAGATTGGAATTGGGCAGGTTCCATACTCCTCTAGCAGCGGCTGGACCAAAGCGATCTCGACTCCGGTGAGGTGCCGGTCGTTTGTGACGAGGATATCGCAATCTAACAGGCACGCTTCTGCCCAGATCAGGGAATCGTTCTTTTCTTGAAAGGGAACAAGGTCGGGACCCCTAAGACTCTCAGCGATTCGTTCCGCAATCCCTTTTCGGACCGCCTCCATGGGAATTGGAGTGAAACCGAATTGTTCTTGTGCACGAAGTGCCGCCTGCATCGCCAATTCCCGCATGGCTTCATCTGGATGATGGAAATGCTGCCACGCCAACTCTTCAACCACAGTTGGGGTCACAACAAAGCGAGCTTCGAGGGAGCGCTCCACGAGAATCTCCAGTGAAGCCAAGGCTGACTCATCCTCTAGTCCCAAATCGAGGATGTAATTCGTATCAACCGCTATCCGTTGAAACTTTGGCATGACCGGAGGCTCCATAAAAAAGCTTCATCCCCTCCGCGTTCAAACATTCACGCTCCTCGTCAGAGAGATTGTTCGTAGCCTCGCGCACCCTTCTCGCGATTTCCATCCCTTTAGTAACTTCGGGGCGGACTTCAGATTTTTTTTCCTCGGCCATAGTTCTGCCAGTAAAACGGTAAGTTATTCGAAGCTGTTTTCCAATCCATTTCCTATTCTTTTCGGAAGATCATTAATATTTCCTAATTAGTTCCCACTTGATTCTTTTCATTGCTTTTTACTTCTTTTATTTTACTAAATATTTCAATAATATTTTGAAATTTTGGCTGGGTTCGACGAAAAGCAAGCGAGGAGGTGTAGCGCTCTCGCTACAACCTTTATTGATTTTCTCGATGATCTTGATGAAGATTCGGGAGAGCAGGACACTTTTATTTTCTTTGCGAGATTCTTCGAAGAGTTGCTGAGGACCGAAGCCTTCGAGATCGGGTCTCTCTCAAAGGCCATCCAACTCGCTGCCGAACTTTCCCAATCGGCATTCCCCCTGTCGAAACCTCTTCGCGAAAAGTCAGTCGGAACGATCTTTTCGGAATTTTTTCCAAGTCGGGATCCAAACGTGGTTGCTTTCGACCGACCGTCTGTGGGGAGGCTCCCTCATGACATTTCAAATATGTCCGCGAAGGAGAAAGCCAAGGAGGCTGCGATTGTGTTCGTCGAGCGGAACGGTTCAATTCCATTTTCAGGACGACAGCTCAACGAGATTCTCCGAGAGTCCGATGCTTCGATCGGCAATATCACAAAAGCTACAGAAGCGCTAAGCGACAGTGAGCCACGCTTTCTGAAATTGGTGGACGCAAATGAGAGGGAAAAACGATTCACATTGACCGATGCCGGAGAATCTCGGCTGCTACAGAAGACGGGCAAAGGCCCTCAAAGGGTTGTTGGCTCGATTTCGTAATCTTGGCTTCACGATCTCCTCTGGCATCTCTTCCGCCATCCCCACAGCGTTTTTACCTGTCTCAAGACTGATCTCGATGAAGATGCATGGTTAGAAGACGAAACGCTGGACTCTGAGGTGTCTTATGTATCGCCATTATTTCTGAACCTTTTCTCTTTCCGATTCGACTGGGTGGGAAATGGATCGCAGTATCGAACAGATCTCAGACGAATGGCTCGTCCTCAGTGCGCAGGATGGTTCAAGAGCCTCGCTTGAGATTCTTCTTCAGCGCTGGCACCGCCCGCTC
The DNA here is from genome assembly GCA_039033935.1 of Verrucomicrobiota bacterium. GTDB lineage: Bacteria > Verrucomicrobiota > Verrucomicrobiia > Verrucomicrobiales > DEV007 > Arctic95D-9. The sequence continues at coordinate 5,439 of JBCCBR010000034.1, read as the reverse complement.
TGGGCTCGCGCCGCGCGTCTCATAGGCGATCGCAACGCTGCTGAAGACATCGTTCAGGAGACGCTTGTCGCGATTGTGAAGCGACTGGTCCAGCTTGAGGATCCGGCCCGCTTTCGAGCCTGGGCTTTTCAAATCGTGGCTCATAAATCGCGCGACTGGATTCGCAAGCAGGTGCGTGAGCGGAACCGCGACTCGACGGCTGCGAAAGAGGCGGACGCTGAAGCGGAGCCGACAGTCCAGAGTGAACCGGTCGATCAGATGCGGGACGCCCTTTCCCGACTTCCTTCCCGGCACCGCGAAATCCTACGCCTGTTTTACCACGAAGGCTTCTCGATCACCGAGATCGCAGAGGCCGAACTAATTCCGATTGGAACCGTCAAATCGCGTCTTTTCAAAGCTCGTGAGGCGGCAAAAAACACCTATCTAAAACTCAACGAATCCTAACCGAATGCCATCATGAAAGAACCTGAACTCGACGACCTTCTCAAAAATACTCTCAACGCTGAAGAGCGGGAGCTATTCGCCCATTACTCACGCGAGCCTGGTGTGTTCAGCAAAGTCGGAGCCCTCTTCCGAGGCCGGAATCGGTGGCTCGCTTTCTACGTCTATTTCTGGACGCTGGTATTCTTCGGTTTTGGCGTCTGGTGCGCGGTGCAGTTTTTCTCGGAGGGTAACGACACCCTTCGCGAGACAGTTGGCTACGCGACCGGATTCCTCTTCGGGATGATCATTGCGACCATCATTAAGACCTGGTTTTGGATCGGGATGGAGAGGAATGCGATCACTCGCGAGATCAAGCGTCTCGAGTTGGCGATAGCGAAGCTGGCGAAGTAATCTCACACCACTTCATCCGAGAGTGAGTCGCGTGACCCGCGGGGTGATGCTGGTGAGGATGTGCCACGGGATCGTATCGGCAAGGCGGGCCAGCTCGTGAGCGCTGATGTTGGCTTCGCCCTGTTGTCCCATCATGACGACTTCTTCGCCCGGAGAAATGGAAGCATCGAGATGCGAGACATCGACGACGACCTGATCCATCGTAACGCGACCGAGGAGTTGGCACCTTTGGCCCCGGATCAAGACTTCAGCTCCGCCCCCCGAGACATGTCGAGGATACCCGTCACCATAGCCAAAGGCGAGAGTCGCCACCCGCATCGTCCGCTCTGCCTGGAAGGTGCGACCGTAGCTGATCGTGGTTCCGGGACCGATCTCGCGGACGAGAGTGACTCGTGATTTCCAGGTCAAGACTGGACGGAGCCGATCACTCGATTCAGACATCGGGGAGATCCCATAGAGCGCGAGACCTGGTCTCGATAAGGTTGCCGCCGGGGTCAGCGACTGGAAGTTGAGAAGACCGGCGCTGTTACTCAAATGAATGAGAGGCTTCTGCGAATTGGTCGTGAGATCAGAAAGCAGCGAGTAAAAATGGGTGATTTGCTCTCGGGTAAATTCCGGCTCTTCGTCAGCCGAGGGAAAATGGGTGTCGAGACCCTCCAGTTCGCAGTGGGACGACTGCTGGATGGCATCGACGAGAGAGCGGAAGTCCTCTGGCTTCGCCCCCATTCTCCCCATTCCGGTGTCGGCTACAGCGTGCAGTTTCGCGACGCGATTCAGAGACTTGGCCGTCTTATCGAAGAGAGCGACCTCTTCTTGATTGGAGACCGAGGCTGAGTAGCCTCGGCGGATAATGGCCTCGATCTCAAAGGGCAAAGCAGGGCTCAAGATAAGGATCAGGCCCGGGTCAGTCACCGTATCGGCCACTTCGTCGGCCTCTCTCACGTTGGCGACGCCGAAGCCATTGATCTCCTCGGCGAGAGCCGCCGCGATGGTGCGGAGTCCATGTCCGTAGGCGTCCGCTTTGACCACGCCAAGGATTCCACAATCCGGCCCTGCCAGTTCCTGACACACCCTTGCGTTGGCGCGCAGAGCCTTCAGGTCGACCTCGGCCCAACAGCGGAACTCGTGAGAGCTTTGCGACATACCAATCGGCACAGAGAGGAACCAGGATCAGGAAAGCCGCAGCGCTGTGTCTGCGGAGGGGTAAGTGATCAATCCTGATTCTTCAACTCGCGCTGAATCTGCTCGAAGTCACCTTCCTCGCAGCATCTCACAAAGCCTTCGCAGAAAGACTTGAGCTCGTCCCAGACGCGTCGGATCTGGGCGGATTCGTCGGCTGTGATGGTGTTGTCTTCGGCTGCTTTCGAAACGACATCCAGTAGTCCGGCGAACTGCTGGACAATTGTGTGGGTGGCGGGGAAAACCTCGTACCCTTCTTCGCACGAGCTTTTCGGATTTCGCACGAAGTAGCCGCCACTTTTCTGGCAGAGCCACTCCAGAATCGGCGAGTGCTTGGTCAGATCGATGAGATCAGAAACTCGATCGAGGGGGTTGCGACTGCCCGAGCCCAGCTCCGTGTTTGGCTGCGCCCACTTGTAAACTAGCGAAAGGGACACCCCCATTTCCGAAGCGATTTCTTTCGGGCTTGTGGTAGGACTGTCGAATGCGTCGCGGAGGACTTCGTGCGATTCCATTGCTGGATCATCGCGGATTGGAGGCCGAAAGACAAGACCAGGAATAGCGGAACCTTGCGAAGGGCTAACCTCCGGGTGGCCTCGCAAAGGGAGCCGCTGCTTCGCGAGCCTCGCATTCGAGGGCGCTCTCCCAATACCCATCCTGGAGCCACTGAGTGAGATACTCCCGCAAAAAGCCCCGGATCCCCCCAAGCTTTTCAAACTGGGCGACGTGAACCAACTCGTGAACGAGGAGCGATGGATTGGTTGCCTGAGTCGCGTCGAGGTAGATGCCGTAGTTCACTGCCATGCCAGTGGGCCCGTCGGCAACGAATCCAAAGAGTCGACTGAAAGCGAGCGAAACCCACGAGCCAGGTGTCGGGACCCTCGGCACAGGGAGAATGCGGACGATCTCCGGTCGCTCCACCCCGACATTTTTCGCCCAGCGAGTTTCCCATTCGCTGAGCGGGCGGCCCTCGCTGAGAATAAAACGCTCCTGACGGCGGACCCAGTGCGTCCCAAAAGGGAGCAACGCCGACACCGCAAAATCGATCCAGAGCTGTTTGATTCTTCCCACGACCGCAACTTAGCACGGTCCCTCGTTCCTGTCGCTTGAGGCAACCGCTGAAAACGTGTTTCGGTTGTCTCTCTCCGGGAATCTCACCGTGCCCTTATCGCCGTATCGACACGCCCGGAAGAAAAGTCCGCTTTACCTCGCGACGCCACCAGCGCCCGGTTCGCTCTTTCTCCGATGGGTTGGTGAAGGTGTATTCGAAAAGCCGAATGCGGATAAAGCGAGGTGGATCCTCTGGAAAAGGATCGTGTTCGAGGAGGCTCTTGACCGTCTCGTCCCCTCGCAGCAGAGCCTCGACCAGACCGGAGATCCAGCGGCCGTTGCTGCTTCGGGGTGAATAGACCCCTTCGAGCGCTGCGAACCAACATTGCCAGGCGAGGCGTGGCTGATGCGGAGCAACGAATCGAGGACGCGCCTTGAGGCGGTCTACTTTCCAACGGAAATCATATTCCGACCACCGAATGCCATCGGTGCTCCCTTCGAAGATTAGTTCCGGTCGGGTCGTCGTCATCGTCCTGAAAAGGCCGTAGCCCGCCACGAGATGCCAGGGACTGAGATTTGCAGCCAAGCGATCGAGCGATTCCGGGTTCGGGCTTTGGGTGAAGACGGGCCGAGGGGCTCGGTGCAGGTCTGATCCGATCCGGTGGAAGTTGAGGATCAAGAGGAGAAGGGCAAATGAGGCCGCGGCCAACCTTCGCGCCCAACACCAGGTCAACGCGACCCGGTTCCGATTTGGTGTGCTCGTCTTTTCGGTCTGACCGAGCCACCGTCGCAATCGGCCGGGCCAGCAGCGATCGTCGATTAACGAAAGGCTTAGGATGATGGTGAGCCAATTGAAGTAGGTGTAGTTCCCGGTCGCGAGGATTAGAAGCATCAGCGTGACGAAACCGATCGCCGCGACGAACCGTCCCCATCGCCCGAAGAGAATCAAAAAGGGAAAGATCAACTCGATTAAAAACATCGGCCAGATCGAGAACCGATGGAAACCATCCGGCAGGTGGTGGGCCCAGTAAGCTGTCCAGGTCGGGAGGGGCTGGGTGAAGTAGTGGAAAGTCATCGCGGTCCGTTCGGGCCACCACTCGCCCTGTTCCGGCGAGGCAAAGGCGAGCTTTGTCCAACCGGAAAAAAACATCAGCTTGGCGATGAGGAGCCAGACAAAGAGTAGAGCAATTTTTGCGACGAGGCCAAGAGGCGCTGGGCATCGCCAGTCATCGCGCCAGCTCCAGCGAGCCAGAAAGGGAGCAATGACACCGGCTTCGAGGACAAGAATGTCCCACTGGAAGCTCATGAAGACTCCACCGGTATTGACCAGGGAAAGATAGATTGCCCAGAGGAGAATCAGCGCTGGAGCGGTGACTCGACCAAGTATGACGACTACGGCAAGGAGACAGCCGATCGCGCAGATGATGTGCAAAACAGCGTCCCCGGTCCCAAGCAGCAGAAAGATATTAGGAAGCAGGCTCCAGGCACCGGGACCATTTTCCTCGGCCGCGTAACCTTCGAGATAGCTGAGGGTCTGACTGAATGGGGTCAGCCCGGCTTCGCCGACCAGCAGGGGTGCCTGGACCCACCACGACAAGATTGCGACCAGATAGATCAGTCCGAACCCACGGATCACGCAGAATCTCGCGATCCGGTGAGAGCCCGGATTGATCGTGAAAAGAGACACCAGTGACATGCGCTCTCATCGTGACGGACGTTTGCGCTGGAGTGAAGCGAAAGAGAGCATTTCGCGACAGAGATTTGTTAGGCCTGGGTTACCTCGGTGTCGGGCTGCGGCGGCTGCCGTGCTTCTGGTAAACTTTGGCGGCCTCTGCTTTGGCCTCTTTTTTCCCCTTGGCCCCATACATGCGTCGCCGCGCCTCGGCGTAAGCGGTTTTATGATCGACAATCGGAGCCGGGTAGTCGGTGCCGATCTGGCAGTTGGCCTCTTGCTGCTGAATCGCGGACATCCGATGCGGCTCCGCCAGAAACTTATCGGGCACATCTTCTAATTCTGGCAGATGCCGGCGGATGAAAAGCCCTTTGGGGTCCTGATCCGTCACTTGCTTGCTCGGCGAATAGATCCGAATCGAGTTGATCCCAGTCGTTCCGCTTTGCATTTGAAACTGACTGAAATGAATCCCTGGCGCAAAATCGAGAAACTCGTGGGCGAGGTAGAGGGCAGGTCTTCGCCAGTGCAGCCAGAGGTGGTAGGAGGAAAAAGAAACCAGCATCGCTCGCGATAGATCTTTTTGTAGAGCGGCGATTGATCCCAACGGGCCCCACGGTAATCACGCATTGTCCGCGCCAATTCATCCTTGGATGCATTGAAGACCTTGACTTGCAGGTCGGCACCCATCTCAGTGTTGTCAACCG
>JBCCBR010000033.1:0-12990 GCA_039033935.1 Verrucomicrobiota bacterium | reverse complement strand
AACGTGGACGCGGCCGAGCTTATCGATCTTGAGGATCTCGCTAGCCTCGTCGCGATCTTCTGATTCGATCATAGATGACATAGCCTCTATGCTATGACATCTATGACAGGCTCCTCAAGAGGTGCTGGTTTTGACGCTTACGAAAAGAGAGAGTTAGGGTGTGAAACAAAAAGCCCCTTTCCTACCGGGAATTTCATCCCAATTTTCGGGCCGTCGCCCGCGTCGTCAAATCGAAGCACTTCGTCTTCTGCGCAATCGAATCCTCTCCAGCTCGATTTGTGATTACGGTCAGCTCTTCCATCGCATTCTTCCGATCGAAGGCCTTGAGCAATCCCAGCAAACGAGACGCAAACGCTGCTATCCGGAGGTAGTGACCTTCTGGGCGTGGATCTCTCAGCTTCTTGAAAGAAACGCCTCATGCCATCAGGCCGTCACTCTGGTTCAAAACTGGTATCAGGAGGCAGGGCTATCCGCTCCTGCGTTCAACACCTCGTCCTATCGCCGTGCGAGAGTCCGTCTCTCCGAAGCGTTCCTCGATCACGTTGCGGAGTCCGTGAATTCCTTCGTGGAAAGTAGGGCCGAAGCACATCATCTCTGGCGAGGGCTCCGTCTCAAGGCGATTGATGGCACTTCTATTCGTCTGATGGATACAACGCAAAATCAGAAGGAGTATCCCCAACCATCACGGCAAAAGCCAGGTTGTGGCTTCCCAGTCATGGGAGTAGTCGGAGTGCTTGATCTGGCCAGCGGACAACTTACTGACTATGTGACCTGTCGTCATCAGGAGCATGATTCAGTAGGTTTTTTCCAGCTTCGAGAGTCTTTTTCGAAAAGTGACCTCGTCATCGGTGATCGCGCCTTTTGCTCTTACGCAATGCTGGGAAACCTGCTTGAGAAGGGCGTTCACAGCCTCATGCGATTACATCAAGCGCGCGAAAAGAAACTGAGCTGGAAGCGGGGAAAGAAGATCGACGAGAACTCCCGAATCGTGGTTTGGAAAAAGCCGAGTGCTCCTCCGGGATCGCGAATAAACAAAACAGAATGGGATACGCTTCCTGATACCCTGACACTGCGACTGGTAAGGTCCTCCGGAAACGGTCGGGATGGAAAGAAGAGGACGATCTACCTGATCACCACCCTACTCGATCCTGAAGCCTACCCGACCGAAGAGATCACCGCCGTCTATGCCGAGCGGTGGACGATCGAAGTCAAGTTTCGCGACATCAAGACGACGATGGGATTGGATGATTTCCGCGTGAAAAGTCCGGAAATGGCTCACAAGACCCTTCGCATGATGCAACTTTGCTACAACCTGATCAAAGCCCTGCAACTGGAGTCGATTCGTGGCGAAGCAATCATCATGGACGAGATCCAAAGGGACAAGATCCAAGAGATCCAAAGGGACAGGCTATTTATTCGTTTGACCGCTGTTCAAGATCCAAAGGGACAAGATCCAAAGGGACAGGCTATTTATTCGTTTGATCGCTGTTCAAGAGTGCTTATCTTCGCCAGATGAGACATTCAAGACTGCGCGGAGAGGGCCTCAGCTACTACCACTGCATGTCGCGCGTGGTTGATCGTCGGCAGATCTTTGATGATGCTGAGAAGGAGCGGTTTGTAGGCATCATGCGCAAGCTCGAGGCCTTTCATGGGATGCGCGTGGTCACCTACTGCGTGATGTCGAACCATTTCCACCTCCTCGTCGAGGAACCCGACGCCAAGGAGGTCCGGGATCTCAACCGCGAGACCCTGCTGGAGCGGGCCGCGCATCTTTACAACGCTGCCTCAATTCGCGATCTCACGGAGGAACTCGATCGAGCCGAGCTCGGTGGTAACCCTAAGGCGTTGCAGGACATCCTCGATCGCTATCAAGAGCGCATGGGTGATGTCTTCCCCCACACAAAACTGCCGATCTCGGTCGAGCTAAAGTCTCAAATCGGGAGACTGATCGACCGATACGATACTTCCGTCGACTGGGATTACCCTCCAGATCCGACACCCTGGTCGGAGGAACAGTGCAGCGAATTCAACGAAGCCGTTCGAGATATGATACTGCAGCTAGCAAGAGAACTTTCCCACGACTACGAGACTGTCAACGAATTCAATCCAATCTCGAAACCGACCGAGCGAGGCCGCGATGACGAGCCCGATTCCGTTGTCGATTGATTGACTTCGTTGAGTCGTTTCAGATACACTGCGGACGTAGCCACGGTCTGAAGAAAGGGCCGGTGGCCTTCTCCGTTCGTAAGAAGACTCATGATCACTCTTGCTCGATTTCCTGTTCCTGAGGAGGCACATCTATTCCGAATGTTTCTGGAGGCCAACGACGTGTCGGCCCACGTGTTTGATGAGCATCTCGTTCAGATCGCCTGGTATTACAGCGATGCGATTGGAGGGGTGAGAGTAGTCGTGGATGAGTGTCAGATTGAAGAGGCGACGGAGTTATCACAAAATTACTTCAAATCTCTGTCTCAAGGGCCTCATTTCATCACCGTTGCGCGCGCATGGCCAATCGCTTTGATATTTTCTCTGATTATAGGCGCTCCCGCGCTTTTCTTCGGAAAACGGACCGTAGAACTTTCGCTGGGCTCTTCTGCGAAAGCCAAGGAGCCAAGCAACAGGTCATAGCTAAGATGACAAAGCATGCCTGAGATCTCCCAGGGTGATCCCGCTGATTCTATCAAGAGTCCCCTTTTCCGGGTCGTCGATTGATTGGATGGGCGGTGGGGATTTGGCTGGTCGTTTTGGTTCTGCCAAGCTGGCTTCTCAATATCGATGCCCTCCCCGATTGGTTTGAGGGAGCCCAGAGTGTTTTGGCGCTGATCGCGATTCCGCTCTACTTCGTCGGATTCTGGAGAGGGCTTGTGGGCAAGGGATATCCGAGGGTTTTATTCATGATGTCTCTTCTGCCCTTGCTTGGTTTGTTGATTCTTTTTTTCCTGCCGCAAAGAGACCGCATCTCACCCAAGGACCAAGCAGCAGATCGATCGGCTACCTAAATCAGGCATAAAGCTCAACGAGGAGTTTGTTTGCGAATCGAATTGGATGGTTGCTCGATATTTGGGAGAGCCCATCGAAACTGGAGAGCAAAGGCCAGGTATTAAAAAATGATGCCGATCCGAGTCGATTGACTTTCGAGATTGGGATTCTTATTCTCCCTAGAAGCTCCGATTGCGAGGCCGAGTGTTATTTCTCCCACCTATTCAGAAACCAGAAAAACCGAATGAATCCAATCCTCCTGATTATCTTTCTAGTAGCTGGTTTTCTGGCGGTGGGCGCCGCGGAAGAGGAATTGGTGAACACTCCTGAGGGCCGCATTTTCACCTACAAGCGAGATGGTGACATTCCCCGCGAAATCGAAGTCTTCTTCCCGACGGATCATGACCCGTCCACGGCGGCTGTTCCGGGTATCATCATGTTTCATGGAGGTGGATGGGGCGGCGGAGATCGGAAGCAGTTTCGCTACCTCTGCCATTATTTTTCGACGAGGGGACTTGTTGCGGCGACCGTGACCTACCAGCTCGCAACGAAGGCCAGCAGTGAAGAGGCCAAAGGACCCGGATCTCGGAAGCGAGTTTGCATCACGGGTGCTAAGAGTGCGATCCGCTGGTATAAAGAGAAAGCGAATGAACTCGGGATCGACTCGGAGAGAGTGATCGCAGGCGGGGGTTCGGCCGGAGGGCATATCAGCTTGCTCGCAACAACCAATCCCGGGTTGAATGATCCGAGAGACCCCGAGCAATATGACACAACGGTTGCCGCCTATCTGTTGTTCAATCCGGCTCTCAGCGCAGGGGATGCCAAAGATTCAGAAGTCGACTTTCTTCAACATCTAAGCGCCGACCTCTCGCCGGCGATTGTGTTTTTCGGAAGCGAAGACAAGTGGTTCAAAAACGGGTGGCAAGCAGCGAATGCGAGGATCTCATCACTGAGTATCGATGAATCGGTCGAACTTTGGATCGCCGAAGACCAGGGTCATGGATTCTTCAACCACCAGCCGTGGGCGGATATCACCCTCCTAGAAGCGGACAGATTCCTGCGCGATCTCGGGTATCTGGAAGGCGATCCAGCTCTTGCCCTTCCTGAAACGGGAGAGCGGCTCAGAGAGGCAACCAGTGGGGCGGACTAACATCAATCATTGAGACAAGGCGACCAAGAAACGGTGCGGCCACAGAAAGCTACTCTTCAAGCTCGGCTTTAAATACCCTGCGGCAACTCATCTCAAACACAGATTTCTACGAACCTGCAGCGAGTGCGAATTGCGAGAGGAAAGCTAAAATCGACCGACCTAAGAGGGTTGGGTCAAGGATTAAACAGGGTTGGGTCTGAGACTTAATAGGGTTTGGTGGGAGAGCTAAGAGGGTTAAGTCCCTCTTCGGGTTCATCGCCCGGGTTCTCGCGAGGATGACTCTGCGCCCTAAAAGGGACCTCGAAAGTCAGAGACCCTCCGCTCGATACTCAATCGCTGGCCAGCGATCCCCGCTCAACGATGGCGCTGAGTCTCGCCTTCCACTTGAGGAAAAGTGAGATGGTGATGGAGCTGGTCAGAGTCATCAAGCCGAATAGAGAAGCGAAAAATCCATAAGCAACCCACCCCCCAATTTCCCGGACGTCAGCGAGGGCTTCAAAGGGGCCGGCGAGGTCAATGGTGTAAGCAGGGTCCTGGATCCCGGCGACGAGCAGGATCACGACACCTCCGGCAACAGTCAGGAAGAACAAGCCGAGTAGTGTCCACAGACTCGCCCGGATACCGTCAGGGGAAGCCACCCGGGTTGATGAGACGAGGGACCAGACGAGGAGCGCAGAACCCGCCAGCATGAGGATAAGGTAAGCTACCACAAGACCGGAACTCCCCGCGTGGAGAATCGCAAAGCCTCCCATTGCAAGCAGCAAAAACCCGGCTGCAGTCGCGAAAACAGATCCCGAGAGTTGGAACGGCGCCTGGGGCGGGCTCGATCGTTCTGCCGAGGTCGCCTCGCTTGCTCCTGCCTGGAGGTCTGCCTGAGCTGCACCGATCGGACCAGCAAGCTGCTCGACGAGTTGCTCGGACTGATGAAGACGATCGATCGCTCGGAGTCGCTCCCGCGAGGCACTGGTCTGGATTTCGCAAATGCAGAGAGGCCCGAGCAAGAGGTGCCGAAGGAAGAAAGCGAAGAGCAATAAAGCAATCAGGGTAAAGACTCCGGCAACAATCAATACGGCTCCCGAGCGAGCTCCGGGATTTAATCCTAACAGAAGCAGACCAATCACGGCGCAGAAACCCATCGAAAGCCCAAGTGTTAGTCCAAGCGTCCAGCGACTGCGACGAGCTACGGTCACGGCCTGGATGTCGGCAAAGCGGTAACGTTTGTATTCCTCCGTGTAGGGGAAAATGAATCCGCGTCCGCGAACGTAGACGAGGTGATCTGGTCCCACCCAGAGACTGGAAAGGCCAAAAAAGGAGCGGGCGAGGCGACGAAACTGTTCGACTGAGTCAGACACGATGACTCCCATTCAAGCGCCGGAAAGCACGATGAGAAAGTCGAAAATCCTCTAATGACTAATCGCTCTTCGAGGTCAGCCTCCGGAATTCTTTTACTGCGGCATTGAGTGGCTTCAAAATGGCACAACTCTCCACCGCACTGAGGTCGATTCCAGGAAGCTGTTCGCTCTCTGGGGCTAATTGGAATTGCAAGCTGAGGCCTCCCGCGCAGGTTCTCTGAAACCGCAGTGCCGGTCGGGAGCGCGGGTTTTCCTACCCGCGCCATTCATTCTTCGCGCGCTACAAAACCGCGCTACTCTCAGGCTTCAACGAGTTCTTCAATCACTCCGGTCGAGTCACCAAAGGTCTCTGCGGCAATGCCGGATCCGCGAAGCTGGGAGAGCCAGAGATTACAAAGGGGCGTCTTTTCATTTGGCATGACGAGGTGCCGACCATGTTCAAAACCGGCCCCACCACCCGTGATCAGCGTGGGGCAGTTTTTGAGGGTGTGGACTGAGAAAAGGTTAGTCCCCATTGTCAGGCTGGTGTGATCGTAGAGGCTGGAGCCGTCTGCTTCAGTCGACTCCTTCAGCCGATCGATGAACCGGGCCAGAAATTTGGCGTTATGGAGATCCCGCATTTCGGAAACGTCGCGCCGCTCCCCGTGCGAATAATGGCTCATGGTGTGGGCGCTGATACCGGCTCCGAGACTGGCGATCATGGTGTCGACCGGCATGCGGTAGGTGAAGACCCGTGACGCATCGACCTGCATCGCTGCGATCATGAGGTCTACCATCACTCCCATTTCCTCGTAGCCGAGGAGTGATTCAGAGGGCTCGGTTACAGGTGGGTTGGGCTGCTTTTTTTCGACCCCAAGCCACTGCTCTTCCTTGGAAAGGCGCACTTCGATCTCGCGGACGGACTGAAAATACTCATCGAGCTTCTCGCTGTCCGACTGGCTGAGCTTGCGACGCACTGAGCTCGCATCCGTCATCACCGTATCGAGCACGCTGCGTTGCTGAGCGAGGCGAGCCTGCCGTTCTGCAAGCGGGGTCGACTCGTCGGAGAAGAGCCGATGAAACGCCTCGACCGGGGTGTTGAGCCCGGAAACCGGTTTACCCTGACGACTCCACGCGAGGGAAAGTCCTGGCCCATGACCATCCCCGCCGGAATTCGAATTTCCCCGCGCCCCGAGCTGAATCGAGGTGAACCGTGTATCCTGGCCGAGGGTTTCAGCAGCGAGCTGATCGACCGAGATCGTGTTGTGAAAGCTCTGCCCCGGCATCGCATAGCGATTTGCCCCAGTCAGCCAGAAGGTGCTCCCGCTATGACCATCCTGAGAATGACGGTGCATCAGATGCTGGATAAAGGTGATATCTCGACGATGCCGTTCGAGCGGTTTGAGGATGCTGGGAAAGGTGTAGTCCGCGCCGGTCTCCTCGAGCTTGGGAAACCACTTGTCAGCGGTCACGCCGAATCCCATCCCGAGCCAGATCATGCGCTTGGGCGGAACGGCGGCAGCGGCCGCACCTGCGAAACGTCGGAACCCAAACGATTCAAGAAAGGGCAGAGCGATCGTGGCGGAACTGCTGCGAAGAATCGCACGTCGTGTCAATTTCGGTTTCATAAAAGTAGGTAAGGGTAGGTAAATTGGTTGGTGAAATCAGCGGGAGCGGAAGGTCTCGGACTGGATCAGGGCGTGGACAAAATCGGCGATCGCGTACTGGCTTTCGGCCGCGCCACTGATCATCTCTTCGGCGAGGTCATGATCGGTAAAGCCGAAGTGCCGTCCGAGCCCGTAGGAAATGAGCGCTTCGCTCATGCCGTAGGCAAATGAGTCGATCTCCTCAGCGATCTCGCGGCGGAGGCCAAAAAAGTCTTCGAAAGCCTGCTCGTCGCCGAACATCCCGGCCGGATCGATCGGGAACTCTCCGAGCACTGCCTGTTTACGACCGGTGATGACCTCCATTTCGCGCCAGAGTCCAGCCGGGTTCAGGTTTTCCATCCCGTAGCCAATCGGATCGATTTTCTGATGGCATTGGGCGCACTGGGCGTCTTCCTGATGGGCGCGCTGCAGCTCGCGAACCGGAAGGATTTCGCCCTCGAGGCGGCTCAGCATCGGCACGTTCGGCGGGGCTGGTGGTGGCGGATCGTTGAGCAGCTTTCGCAGCACCCAGACACCGCGCTCGACCGGAGATGAGCGCTGCCCATCGGAACCCATCGCAGAAACGGCGGCCGAACCTAAGAGCCCACCGCGTGGCGAGTCGGGACCGATTGCCACCTTGCGCCAGTGATGCCCCTCCACCCCAGCGATCCCGTAGTAGTCGGCGAGCAGGTCGTTGACCACCACGAAATCTGACTCGAGCAGATTTTGAAGCGGCAAACGCTCGTGCAATAGCATCGCAAAGGTCTGGTAAATTTCCTCAGCGGCAGCATCTCGGACGGCGTTGTCAAAGGTCGGGAAGTCGCGCCCCGCGAAGGCGAACATCCCAAGTCGAGACATCTCAAGCCATTGGTAGACGAAGCTGCGCACAAAACGATCGGACCGCTCGTCACTTAGAAGCCGATCGGTTTGTCGACGCAACTCTACCGGATCCGCCAATTTCCCGGCACGGGCGAGATCAAGTAACTCGGGGTCGGGTGGAGCGCTCCAGAGAAAGTAGGCAAGTCGATTGGCGAGCTCGAGGTCGGAGAGGGTTTCTGAATCGCCCTCTCCTGACTCGACCAGGTAAAGAAAGGTCGGAGAAGAGAGGATGATCGCAAGCGGCTCGATCAGAGCGTCGAGCCACTTCATGCCTTGGCGTCGGTGATGCTCGAAACGGGCTGTCAGTTTATCGAGATATTCTGGATTGGGTTGCTCGCCCCGGAACGCCTCGAGCGCAAACCTCTCGAGCAGTTCGCGAGCAAGCTGCGATTCGGAACCGTCTTTAGGCGGGCTGCTATCTCGCAGCCAGGCGATCTCGCTGATCTTATCAACCGGGAGGGGCCCTTCGATCTCATACCAATCGACCCAGATCCCCCAGGGAGTCCCGGTTTTATTAACCTTTCGATAATCGGATTCGAGGTTTTTGTCTCCACGATCCATGTGGGAACGTTTCTGGATCTGGTAGGTCGCGTCGAGTCCGGGCGCGTGATCGATTTCGAATTCGATGGTCTCGGGCTTGCGAAGTGGCGCAGTCACTTTTCGCCATCCGAGGCGGGTCGTGTTGGTGCCGTCGGTGCGAGCAAATTCGAGGTATCGAAACCGAACCGGGTCCTCCTCGTAGGCAGCGGCCCGCACCCGAATGACGTAGCGCCCCGGCTGCCAGGCGCGGAGCTGCGGCAGCTTCATCTTGGTGAAGCCGTTTTTGATGGTGATCATGAGGGCCGCGCCGGTCCGGTTTTCGGGAGCCGAGAGCCATTTCTGGAGTGGCGGGTATCCGACGTGGAAGCTATTGAGCTGCCGCTCGGCCTGCCAACCATCGAGGTAGCCAAAATCCTTAGCCAGGTCATCGGTGCCGCCCGCAGCAAGCCAGCCGTAGTAGCGGTCTGCCCGATCGAGCTGCTCGCGAGCCAGCTCGGCGTAGAGTGGCACGTAAGTATCCTCTGGTTCGAAGCGGCGGATCTCGCTGTCCCCCGGCGGCTTTGACAACAGAGCCAGCTCTAAGGCCGACTTTGCGGTGGCGAGGTATTGTTCAAGCTGGTCGCTGGAAAAAAAGAGGGAAGCGCCCTCGGTATCATACTCGGCGCTAGCTCGATCATCAGGCAGCAACGAGGTGTCGGGTCGGAGACCGAGTATCGCCTCGACCGTGTTGGCATACTCGCGGCGGTTGAGCCGCCGTAGGGTAATTTCCCCACCGCTGTCGCTCAAGATGCTGCGGGCGAGGACCATGCGCTCCGAAAGATCGCGGAGAAACTCCAGCTTCGCCTTTTCATCAATCGGCGGCTTGGTTTTGGGTGGCATCTCTCCTGAATTAATCGCGTCGAGCACCTTGCTCCAGCGTTCCGCTGTCTCAATGCTCTCGGCGATAGAAAACGAGAGCTCCTCGAGATTCACGCCTGCTTCGGCGGTGAATGAGTCGTGGCAGTCGAGGCAGTGGCGATCAAGGATGTCGAAGTGACGCTCAGGCATCACCACATCCGTGTCGGGCACCGTCGCCGCGGAAGTGGTAAATGAGGCCAGGAGCAGACAGGCCATGCCTGTAGCGGCCCGCGAAAAACAAGCCCCGACCAAGGCTGGCTTAAATAGTGAAAGGTTCATCATTTCTCGTAAACCAGCTCGAGGACAGGACCGGCCGCCTCAGGATGGCGGTCGCTCGCAAAGGCGATGAGGAGGGATGGCACCGTCCCTCGGTCTGGATCAAACTCGCGATCCAAAATGAATGTTGCTTCCTTTCCCGGGCAGACCCTCAGGTAGTCGAGTAACTGCTGATTCGAGAAGACTCGACTCGCCCGCTGCTGACTGCGAGGGATCTCAATCGAGCCGAGCTTGACCCCATCTTCTGGAGTCGGGCCCTCTTCCCATGTTGCCCCAACTTCCCAGTCTGCCATCTCAGAATTGGTGAGGCCGTAGATAGCGACTTCTGAGACCTTGGGAAGGGTGGAAGCGTAGCCGACTCCACTCGGGACCTGATTCAACCGAATGCGGGCTTCGACCACTTCTGACAGATCCACTCCTTCGAGATCGAAGCTGAAAAACGAACGACGTTCGTGATTTGACCCACCTCGTTTTCGCTTCACCGCGAGGAGCTCTGGCCGCATCCATTTTTCACGATTGGCCCGAATCACAGACCAAGATCGGCCGCCCGTTCCGAGGGTGGTGACCGCATCAGCATTCGCAGTCTCGGGAGTGGGGAGCGGACCATCGAAAGTGGTCAGATTCGCATTTTCAATGATCGCTGACTGTTCGTCGGCGAGCCAGACTTCCTCGCCTGTTTCAACATTCTGGACTGAGATAGCCCCCTCGATCACCTCGAACGTGGATGGCCTTCCCTCGCCAACATGGACGGCGAACGAAGTCCCATGATCAACGACGAGGCCATCAGGGGTTTCCAACTCAAAACCGATCGCCGATTCAGGCACGTCAAAGACGGCTGCTCCAGAGGCAAGGCTTGCGTGCATCGGCGAAACCAACTCAAGCACGACCGGTGCTTCGAGAGTCATTTCTGCTCCCGATCGGAATCGGATCGTGGCGAGGCCAGAGAGTAAGCGCATTTCACCCTGCCCCAGCTCAGCACCGGGCGTCGTCGGGAGGGCGCTCTCCCAAGCCGCGTCTTCCGCCGAGACGAGTGTCGCGATGCTCCGAGCTTTGGTAAGCTGTGGCACCAGAATGAGGGCCGAAAGAGTCAAAACAGCAGCGATCAGAAGTGCCTCTCGAAGGCGGAGCGAGCGCGATGGAAGGAGCGTTCGCTCCGGCGTCTCGTGCGATTCGCTCGAAAGATCGGCTTTTTGAATACCGGTCTCCATCAAGCTGTCGATCCTGGCGGCGCGGCGGTAAAGCTGCCTTGCCTCGCTCGAGGTGGTGAGCTCGTGCTCCAGATCAGCGAGATCCTGATCGCTGATTCGGCCGAGGAGGTGGCTCTCGATCAGAAGTTGGAGTCGATTTTGATCGTTCATTATCGAGGAGAGTGGAGGTCAGCGGAAAGTTGAGAGCCGATGCACTTGGCGAGCGCCGTGCGGAGTCTTCCAATTTTTTTGTAAAGGCTGTTTTCGGTGCGACCAGATTTCTCGGCGAGCCGAGCAACAGACCCGTGCCCCAGATATGGGAGCAGGACGAGCTCGCGCTGCTCCGGTTCCATTTGCGAAAGGCAGCTTTCCATCGCGGCACGCTCCTGCTCGAGCGGATCACCATCATCTTCGTCATCAGCCGCGAGCAGCTCATAAACTTTTTCACTGAAGCTGAGCCGATCACGCGCGACTTTCTGCCTTAGCTTGAGAGCCTCGTAGCGAACGATCACCTTGGCCCAGGGGAGAAACTGGTCGGTCTCTTCCAACTGATCGAGCTTGCGCCACATAATCACGCTCGCCTCCTGGATCACCTCGGCAAGAAACTCGCGATTGGGCAGGAGGGACCGGGCATATGCGCGAAGATCCTCTTCATACTGAAGGAAGAGGCGCAGGAAGTCCTCATGTTCAACGGAATGCGGCATCTGCAGACCTACCTCGAAAACCGCAGAAACCTGCCGCACTTTTTACTGAAATTGTCTGAGGCGCTCTCCCATCGGGACGCTTGCCCCTCAATTCGATGGTGGAAATGGATCGAAACGAGGAACGCCGCCTTCCCGACAGCAGTTTGAGGGAGCCCGGTCGTCGACTGAAGAAAATGTCAGGCTAGCGCAAATCGTTGGAGCCTCGACGCTTGCGCCGGAAAAAAGGTTGGCACTGGCTCTGCCTCAATGCTAACAAAGCCGCTCTAAGTCGCCGGCCTTTTACAATGAAACACACTCTCGCCTCTCCAATTTGTGCGCTCCTGCTTGCCTCGTTAGCATTTGCCAGTTTCAACTACGGGCAGGATCTGGAACCAGAGGCCGTGACCGATACCGCGCCCTCGGAACTTGCCGAGACGGTGGTGACTGCTACCGAACCCGCGCCAGCCCCCGCTCCCCAGCCCTCGATTCAGTTTCGTTCAGAGCCGGCTCCACGGCCGACCTCATCGCCGGCTGCTGCCCCTACCGCAGCTGTCGCCTCGCCGGAACCGCCTGCACCACTTCTAATCGAAGACGCGACTCAGACGGAAACCTCTTTCACGATCCTGCCTGCTTCGGGCAACACGGTGCTCCAGATCGATCAGGCTCAGGACGTCGTCGCTTATGCGCCGAACCAGTATGCGACCGACTCGGGTTCAAGGTCTTTTGGTGATGTCTATTCAGCTCGGGGTCTGACCAACACCGTCTTTTTTGGGGCACCCGGGACGACCATTTACGTCGACGATGTGCCCTTTGGTGAGACCTTCACCTACGCGCAGGATCTCGGCCCGGTGCAGTCAGTCGAGGTTTTCCGGGGTCCGCAGCCGACCCTGGTCGGACGCAACGCCTACGGTGGACTAATCAATATCACCAGCGAGCGCCCGACTGATGAGTTCCAGGGAAGCGCCAGCTACTCCTACTCGTCCTTCGACACTCACGAAACAGATCTGCATTTTTCAGGTCCGGTGAACGAAGTCGTTTCCTACCGGGTGGGCGGCTACTACAACTCCAGCGATGGTTTTTTGATCAACTCAAATACGGGGAATCCTGTCGATTTTCAGGAAAACTGGGGGCTCAACGGCACCGTTTTTATCCGGCCAAATCAGGATCTGGAGATCAGTCTGAGCGCCACCTACGACGAATTCGATGACGGGGCTCCAACCCTGACCTCTCTCGACCGCACCACCGGCTTCTACACCGTCGGCTCGGACGTGGTCGGGCAGCAGTTTCGGAAAACCAACTCCCAAGCCCTCCGCATTGCGTATGAGGCTCCGGATTACAAGTTTCTCAGTGTCAGTTCTCATCGGGGCTTCGACCTTGATCCTTACATCATTGACCTCGATTTCACGGCGGCACCCTTCGGTT
>JBCCBR010000032.1:0-13026 GCA_039033935.1 Verrucomicrobiota bacterium | reverse complement strand
CGTTGCATTCGCGACCCACCTTTTGGAAGCAGGGGTAGATTTAAGAACGATTGATGCGGCGACTCCGCCCGTCGCCTTACCCTTCGGGCTCCGCTCCGCTGCGCTGCGTCCAAGACACCTCCAACCTTCGGTGTCTTTCAGGAACTCCTGGGCCACGACGATATAACCACGACCGAGATTTATCTGCACGTAGCCATCGGCGCGAGCGGACTAGGGGTCCAGAGTCCACTCGATCAGCTCGAAATAAGCACCGCCGTGAGTGCCCTTGAGGAACCTTCCCAAGCCATGCCCGAAGAACTTCAAATGCCCGCGGCAGCTGTGTCTGGGATTGCAGCCTGAGCTACCCGGTTACTGAGATGTGCGCGCTTTCTTACTCGACCGCAAAACTCCTTCGTGCCGTAGTGCCTTCGTGCGAGACCCTATCAGAGCCCCAACATCCCCCAACTCTCATCCTCTGTGCTCTCAGTGACCCTGTGTGAGACCCACCAGCTACCAGCTACCACATCCCAAACCCCCTACCCGCATATAGAACTCACTTCTGCTTCGCTTTTCCTTTGCCCTTCCCCTTGGGCTTGCGAGCGGCAGCGGGATCAGACATCGGCGAGGTCTCAAAGAATTCTCCATCATTGACGAGCCGAGGGTCTCCGGTCGCTTCGAGCTCGGCAAGCAGCTCGGCTTTGAGCTCGGCGACAATGTCTGCGTAGGCAGGATCGTCGGCCACGTTGGTCGCCTCGAAGGGGTCTTTGCTAAGATCGTAGAGCTCGAACTCGGGGCGTTTCCCGTAGACCCAACTGAAGTGCTCGTCCCAGGGGGCCTCACTCCGGTTGGTCACGATCCAGGCTTTGGTCGGTCCGGCGTCCTCGTCGGGCAGGGTGATCCGGGTGTTGTTCTCGAGCTCGTCAAGGCTGGGGGAGTTGCCGTCTTCGAGCAGGTAGGGGTCGCCCATAGGCCAGCGGTCGGGTCGGAAATTGATGATGAATGAGTAGTCGGCATTGCGAAGGCAGCGCTGCGGGTAGGGCTTGTAATCGGCCCGGGCGTTGTCGACATGGCGTTCGCGTCCGGTGAAGACCCGAGTCCGGGTGTCGTCGACGAGTCCTGCCTGATCTGACTTGAGAGTCGGCCAGAGCGAACGACCGGTCATGATTTCGGGGGTGTCGAGTCCGGCTGTTTCGAGGAAGGTGGGGGCGATATCGGTCAGCGAAGCAAAATCGTCGACGACGCGACCACCCTGGACCTGAGGTCCGGCGATGGCGAGGCAGACGCCGGTCCCGAAGTCGTAGAGATTGCATTTTCCGTAGGGGAATCCCGGAGCGCCGTGGTCACCGCTGATCGCGATGAGGGTGTTGTCGGCCTGTCCGTTCTTGGCGAGTTCGTCTTCGAGCACTGCCAATGCCGCATCCCACGCGGCAACTTCTCCGAAATAGTCCGCGAGATCTTCGCGAACCGCAGGGACGTCGGGTAGGTAGGGCGGCATTTTCCCTTCGAGAGAATCGGGATCAATGCCCCATAGCTTTTTGCCGGAACCTTTGACCCACTTGCGGTGGACGTTGGTCGGGCCAAACCAGTAGAGGAAAGGCTGCCCCTCCTCCTGATCGTCGAGGAAAGCGCGAAAGTTGCCTCGGACTTCGTCGAGCAGCTTGGCTTTGGCGGCCTCGACCGCCTCTCCCTTGGCCACCGAATCGGTAACCCGAAATGAGAATCCATTAAAAGCGCCGCCGGCCTGCTGGTAGCGTTCGTCGTTTGTGAAAGGGCTGTTCGAGGGAGAGCCGGGTCCCCAAACCTTATAGGTGTAGCCGATGTGGTAACCCGCATCGCGAAGCAGGCCGGGAAAGGTGGGGAGCTCTTGCGGAAATTGCGCGCCGAGCAGAATCGCCCCGGTGCCGGTGCGCCAGAAATGCTGGCCGGTCAACAGAGCACTGCGGCAGGGAGTGCAGGAGGGCGCGCTGACGTGCGCGTTTTGGAACAGCACCCCTTCGCGAGCGATCCGGTCGAAGTTTGGGGTTTGCACGACGTCATTGATCCCGCCCGGCTCCAGCTCGCCGTGAATCGAAGCGTAGCGCCCCCAATCGTCTGCAAAGAGGAGCAGGAGATTGGGTCGGTCAGCCGAGTGGCCGATGACGGCAAAACAAAGGACGGAGGCGAGGGTGGTGAAAAGTCGCATCCGGGAGTTTTGTCAGAGAGGCCTCCGCAAAGCAACTCACGTTTTCGCATCCATCTCACGAAGGTAGCGGATGCTCTCTTCGCAGATGGTCTCGATCCCAGGCTCGTAGCGAAAGACCTCGACGGATACCCAGCCCTGATAGTCGATCTCTTTGAGAGCGGCGACGACGGGCTCGAACTCGACCTCACCCATGCCCGGCCCGAGCAGATTCGGGTCGTTGGCGTGAAAGTGGGTGATCCAGTCCCGGCTCGACCGAATGATCTCGCCAATTGGTTGCTCTTCGGCGGACATCGCTTTGACGTCGAGGTGGAGACGGCAGTTAGGACTGTCGACGCGCTCGGCCAACTCGATGCCGCTGGCGGCGGTGTTGAGAAAATCCCCCTCGGCGGTGGAGAGGGGCTCCAGGGCAAGAGTCACGCCGAGATCCTCCATCACCGGGATGGCTCGGCGAATCGCGGCGGCAGCGAGATCGAGACCCTCCTCGTGAGTGACGCCGGGGAGGAGATTGCGCTGTTGCGGCGAGCCGAGCACCATGATCTTGCCGTCGAGGTCCGCACAAAGTTGAGCGAGCGTCGCGAGGTAGTCGCCAGTGCGGTTCCGGATCGTGTCGTCGGGTGTGGTGAGGTAGTAGCCCTCGGTTTTGGCGAGCAGCCAGTGGAGCCCGACACACTCAAGCCCAGCGTCGGCGATCTGATTTTTGACCTCGTCGCGCTGCTGCGGCGTCACCGAAGAAGCGTCGGGGGCGAGAGTGAAAGGGGCGACTTCAATTCCGGTGTAGCCGCACTCTCGGGCGCAGGCGAAGGCTTTTGGAAAGGGCCAGTCGCCGAAAGTCTCGTTGCAGATCGCGTAGCGCATGGCGTCGACAGCGAAGTGGTGGTCCAGCCTTTACCGGTGACGGTTAGCGCCGCCGCCGCTTCGGAGCGGAAGGCCGACGGGGCCGAAGGGGTTTGCCAGCGTTTTCGTCGAGCAGAGCGGTGTAGGCGTAGGCGAAGCCGTCGAGCTTTTTGCGCTCGATCTTTTGTTCGATGAAATGCTCGACCGAGGCGGCCTGCTCAAGTTCGTCAGCGGTGAGAATGGTGAAGGCCTCGCCCTCCTGCTTGGCGCGGCCGGTCCGGCCGATGCGGTGAACGTAGTCCTCCGGGTTTTCCGGCACGCGGTAGTTGATGACGTGGGTGACCCCGGAAATATCGAGGCCACGGGCGGCGATATCGGTCGCGACGATGACGTTGAATTTTCCATCGCGAAATCCCTGAAGAGCTCGGGTCCGTTCTCCCTGAGGGATGTCGGAGTGGAGCGCCGTGGGGCGCGCCTGATCGACCTCTTTGAGCCGGATCAACAGGGCATCGGCCTCGCGCTTGGTCCGGGTGAAGATCATGACTGAGTCAAAATCAGTGCCTTTGACCAATTCGACGATGAGCTCGTCTCGCTGATCCATCCCCACCGGGTAAAAAGCGTGGCTGACGGTTTCGGCGACCGAAGTGCCCCCGCCAATCTCGATCGCGACCGGATCTTTAAGCGCCCACTGCGCGAGTGTCTGAATCGCTCCGGGCATTGTCGCTGAGAAAAAGAGGGTTTGCCGATCGCGGGGGCATTCATCGACGATCTTTTTGACGTCAGGGAGGAATCCCATATCGAGCATTCGATCGACCTCATCGAGGACCAGGAATTTGATCGAGCTGAGGTCGAGGTTGCCCTTCTCCATGTGATCGAGGAGGCGTCCGGGTGTTGCGATAATGACGTCGGGCTTGCTCTCCAGTCCCTCAAGCTGGTGACCGTAGCCAACGCCGCCGTGGAGAAGCACCACATTGGTTGGCCGAAAGAATGAAAAGCGACACATCTGCTCTTCAACCTGGGCAGCGAGCTCGCGAGTCGGCTCTAGCACGAGGCACTGTGCCGCCGTTGATGCCTGCATCTGGCTGATGATTGGCAGAGCGAACGCGGCGGTCTTGCCAGTGCCGGTCTGAGATGCGCCGATGATATCGCGACCGTCAAGCGCGGCAGGAATCGCCTGCGCCTGGATCTGGGTCGGCTCTTCGTAGTTGGCGCGGGTGACGGCTCGCAGCACCGGGCGCGAGAGACCGAGTTCGGAAAAAAGAGGCATCGCGCAAAGACGAGTCGGAGGGCTCCGCATGCAAGGGGAAAAACGCCCCGACCTACGGTGTCGCTGTCATCGCCGCCGCTTTGCGCTGAGGGATCGGTCGAGCGTGTAGTGACCGCCACTCGCGATCGTGAGCGTGAGGAAGGCGATCAGGTAAATCAGGAGAGACTGCTGATTGAGCGTCGAGGAAATTGAAAAGGGAAGGACCATCGCTGCCCCGATGAAGACAAAGGCGATGGCGGCATTGATCCGAGTGAGAAGCCCAAGAAGAAGGCCAAAGAGAACGATCGTGAGCACCACCACAGTCGCTACGGCGATGATCCCTGGAAATGGCAGCGCGGTTTGATCGGCAAGATCTTGCGCAAATTGCCAATCGGTCCCTGACCAGGTAAATCCCCAGGCTTCCAGCAGGAGTCCGATCTGCTGGTAGTAGCAGAAGGCACCGACCACCAGGACGCGCAAGATCAGCAACCCGATGTCGTGGGGGACTTTGCGGGTTTGATCGGGATCTGCGACTGGCTGAAACGGCATGTCGGTGAGACGAGGGAGAGGAAGCACTCAAGCACATCCTGCCCGAGTTTCACGAAAAGCGCTCCGCAAAAGCTATCGGATGACTCGAATCTTGGTCGTGTCACCTACTCGAGAGTCGAGCGCAGCCTCGCGACACTGCTGGAAAGCAGTAAGCGCTTCGTGAGCTCCCGCCGGGCGATCGTTCGGATCGCGGGCGAGGAGGCTTTCGACCCAGGAGGCGACCGAGGAGGGGAGAGAGCGGCGCTGTTGGGCGAGCGGGAGGAATCGATTTTCGAGGTGATTCCGCATCGTCTCGCCGGCCGTTTCGCCGCGGAAGGGCGACTGCTGCGTCAGCGAGTAGTAGTAGACGCAGCCGAGCGAGTAAAGATCGGTCCGTTGGTCGAGTGGCTTCACCTCAAACTGCTCCGGCGCGAGGTAGTCGATCGACCCAAGGAATTGACCATTCATATCGAGGGTCTGGGTCGAAGCCCGTCGGTGGACTTTGGCGAGGCCAAAATCGAGCAGGTAGACATGGAGACGACTACCTGGAGTGATGGAGAGCATCAGATTGGACGGCTTGATGTCCCGATGAATCAGGCCAATGCGCTCGGCCTCGACGAGAGGATCGAGGGTTTGCTCGACGAATTCAAAAAAGTCAGTGTCAGTCAGCGCGGCGGATTCGATGAGTTTGCTCAGGGTGTCGCCATGCACCACCTGGGTGACGAGGTAGGGACCGCCATGATCAACCCCGAAATCGTGGAGCGAGACAATGTTCGGGTGAGCGAGCCGAGCCAGCATTTTTGCCTCGCGGTAAAGGTTCTCGGTCTCGTCGAGATCGTGGTTCGATCTCGAATCGAGGGTCCGTTTGATGGCTACTTCGCGCTCGAGGTGGTGATCATAGGCGAGGTAAACGACGCCGACGCCACCCTGTGCGAGCTGGCACCTCACTTCGTAACGATCTGCGATCCACTGATCGTGGGTGTGCTCGAGAGCGTTTGTTTCGTCGGTGGCCGCCGCCGTCTCGATTCTCATCACCTCACTTTGGATCGGCGCTCGGGCGCCAGACCAATGAAATGTCAGTGACGCGAGATTTGTTCCAAAGAGTGAAATTATATTTATAAAATCTCTGCCTGGCGGAAAAAGCTTTCGATCAGCATTCCAGGGAATGGGGGGGAGGTAGGGCCTTCCGTCGTCGTGTGGTGGATCGTCGGAAGATTTCGCATCTTCCGCTACAAGGTTGTCTCGTAGCGGAACTTGCTAAAAGTTCCGACGGCTGCCGAAATGATTTCCGAACCAACATCCTTGCGCCATTCACACCAGGAGCCCGTCGAAAAACTCCTCCCGCCATCTTCTTGCTGATTTGACGCCTGGACTTCGTTGTGGCTTTTCTTGAGATCTCTGGCTATCAAGAAAAACCGCGCCTCGTCAGCCAACAAATCAGCTGCGATTCTGGGCGGGTTCTTTATTTCAACCGTCTCCAAACCTGCGCCCACGCGAGGTATGCCCAATACTTTTTACAACGCCTTTGACGTCGAGAGGCCCGGCCGCCAGCGGCCATCTTCGGGTGAAGACTACCGGAGCCCCTTTCAGATTGATCGGGACCGGATTATTCATTCGGCTGCGTTCCGCCAGCTCCAGAGCAAAACGCAGGTTTTTTTCAGCGGCGAGTACGATTTTTACCGGACACGGCTGACCCACTCAATCGAAGTTGCCCAGATCGGTCGCAGCCTCGCGGCGAGGCTCAACCAAGTGACTCCAGGTCTCAGTCCCGAGCGTCAAATCGATTCTGATTTGGTCGAGGCAGTCTGCCTCGCGCACGATCTCGGGCATCCCCCATTTGGTCATGCCGGTGAGCGCACCTTGCACCGGCTGATGAAGCCCTACGGTGGTTTTGAGGGAAATGCACAGACGCTCCGCCTGCTCGCGAGCACTTTGTTTAATCCCTCACGAGGGATGAATCCGACTCGAGCACTGATTGATGGCGTCTTGAAATACAAGACGCTCTTCGAAGAAGTGCCAGATCAGCGGCACCACTACATTTATCAGGATCAGGCTGGCTGGCTCGAGTTCGTCACTGGGAAAAAGCCTTTCCCAGACTCGCTCACTCCGGGAAAAGCTCGTAACGCGTTTAAATCTATTGAGTGCCAGATCATGGACTGGGCAGACGATACCGCCTATTCGCTCAATGATATTTCCGATGGGATCGAAGCTGGCTTCATCACGATCGATAAGATCGAACGCTGGGCTGAGGCTGGCGATATGAGCGAGGATGACTCCGCCTCGATCGATGCCTTGATCGAGGCGATGCGCGACGATCAAGTGGAGGCATTCGTCGGTCGGGAGATCGGGCAATTCATTGCGGCGGCGAGCCTTGAGGCAGATGATCGATTCCTGGCCGATCAATCGGAGCGGCACCGTTGGTCGCTGGTCGTCTCGCCAATGGTCAAGTCTCGCTGCAAGCTCTTCAAAAAACTTTCCTACGAATTAGTTTTCCAGACCCGACAGCTCCAGCAGCTGGAGCGGAAGTCCGATTTTATTTTGACCCGGCTTTTCGAGACTTTTGGCGATCTCTACATCGCCCAAAGCAAACCGGGAAGGGATCATTTTCGGCTCCTGCCCGAGGCTGAGGAATCGCTCATCCTCGCCGAACCTGAGGAGGCCAAAAGAGCGCGCATGATCTGTGATCATCTGGCAAGACTCACCGATGGCCTCGCCTCGCGCACTTACAAGCGGCTCTTCGACGCCGACTACGGATCGATCCTCGATTTGGTCTGAGCCGGGCTAGACTAATCTGGCATTAATCCAAGTAGACCGGTTTCTTCCAGACGGGCACTGTCTCTTTGATTTTGCGCAAATATTCAGCGCACAGCTCAAAACCCTCTGCGCTGTGGGCGGTTTGCACGCGGATGATGAGGGAGGCTTCCCCTGCCGGGACAAAGCCGATCCGATGGTGAATCTGGGCGAAGTGGTGTGGATTCGTTTCGCAGATCGAATTTCCGATTTTCTCCAGTTCTGGTCCGGCCATGGTCTCATAGGCGGAATATTCGATCCCGGAAATGGGACGCCCGCCCTCTGTCGCCCGGACTACTCCGTGAAAGCGAAGATCGGCACCATGCTGATTCGAGGGTTCAAAAGTATCTTCTATCGCTTCGATGAGACAATCTGAGACACTCCAGGAGAAATGAGCACTTGCCATTGGCTAAACGTGAGTAGGATTGCGGGCAACATTCAGACAAAGACTTTATGAGCAAGAGTGATTTCGGATTGATCGGCCTCGCAGTGATGGGGCAAAACCTGGTTCTCAACGTCGAAAGCCGCGGCTACCGCGTTTCGATTTACAACCGGACAACGCAGACGATGAAAGATTTCGTGGCTGAGAATCCCGACCGGAATCTCCACGGAGCGGAGACGCTGGAGGAGTTTGTCGGCAGCCTTGAGCGGCCGCGAAAAATCATGATCATGGTCAAGTCGACCGCCGCGACCGATCCATCTGACAGGGATGCGGTCGATAAAGTGATCGACAGTCTGGTCCCGCTCCTCGAAGAGGGCGACCTCATCATCGATGGCGGGAACACCTACTTTATCCACACCCAGCGTCGCTCAGAAGAGCTCGCTGAAAAGGGCCTCCTTTTCATTGGCACGGGCGTTTCCGGCGGCGAAGAGGGTGCGCTGAAAGGCCCTTCGATCATGCCCGGTGGTCCGAAGGCTTCCTGGGAAATCATCAAGCCGATCTTTGAATCGATCTCGGCCAAAGTCGGCGACGATCCCTGTGTCACCCACATCGGAACCGGTGGTGCGGGGCACTACGTGAAAATGGTGCACAACGGAATCGAATACGGCGACATGCAGCTGATCTGCGAGGCCTATCAGATTTTCAAAGCAGCTGGATTCACCACTCAAGAGATGGCCGAAGTCTTCGCGAAATGGAATGAGGGCGAGCTGGAAAGCTACCTCATCCAAATCTCGAGCAAGATTTTCGAGCAGGTCGATGAAGAGACTGGGCAACCCATCGTCGAATTGATCCTCGACCGCGCCGGTCAGAAGGGAACCGGCCGCTGGACCATCCTCAATGCGGTCGACAATGCGATCGTCGCATCAACGATCAACGCCGCGGTCGAAGCGCGAATCCTATCCGCGTTGCGCGACCAGCGTCTCAATGCTGCTCCGGTCTTCGCCAAACCGTCGGTTTCGATCGATATCCCCCGCGAGGAACTGATCCAGAAAGTTCACGACGCGCTTTACGCTTCGAAGGTCATCAGCTACGCGCAGGGAATGGACCTCATCAAAAATGTCGGTGAGAAACACGATTGGGGCCTCGACCTTGGCTCGATCGCGAAAATCTGGCGCGGTGGCTGCATCATCCGTGCGCGCTTCCTCAATCGCATCACCGAGGCCTACGAGCGCGATGCGAATCTGGTGAACCTGATGCTCGATCCTTTCTTCACCGAGATTCTCAACCGCACTCAGCCGAGCTGGCGCGAAGTGATCAACCTCGCGGTGACGAATGCGATCCCGGTGCCGGCTTTTTCCGCCTCGCTCAGCTACTTCGACTCATACCGTTCGGAGCGGCTTCCCGCGAATCTGCTCCAGGCCCAGCGTGACTTTTTCGGGGCTCATACTTATGAGCGCCTCGACAAGCCCGAAGGCGAGTTTTTCCACACCGATTGGCCGGACGTGGTCGAGGATTAACGGTTTTGTTCCCTTATCGGCTGGGGGTAGAGCGGAGAGCTTCTCCGCTCTACGAGCGCTGTCGCGTAGTGGGGCAGCTCTCGACTTTCTGGCTGGTCGCGGTGTAGGCTATCATCGATGGATAGCTGCGTGAAACGAGAGTGGGCCGCGATCTGGTCGGTTCTCATTCTTTTCATCGGTGCTGCCGCCGGGCAGAGCGAGCCTGAGGTCGGCGCTCCGGTCCCGTCGCTCACCCTCACGACGGTGGATCGCTTTGGCGATGAAGTTGGAGAGATTCCGATCCAGGTGCTGCGGAAAAAAGAGGGGCGTATCCGGATGATGGAAATTCCGACGCGCTTTGTTGCCGAGGCGGTCAGTGATTCTCGTGGGCAAGTCCACTTCGATCGTCTTCGGGTCGGAGATCGGATCACAGGATGGGCCGCGAGTGGCTTGTATCTCGGATCCGTTGAAGTCGATGGGACCACCGAACAGATTCTCCGCCTGAATCGACATTCGGGCTTTGCGATGTCTCACACCGATCACTTCTCAGATGGTGACCAGGAAAGAACCAGCGAAGCGGCTAAGGTGCTCACCGCGATTCTCGACCACCACGTCGAGATCGGGGCGCGGGAGTTTCACTCTCTTGATCAATATCAAAACGAGGGAATCATCGATGAGCAGCAGATCGAAAAGATTCTCGTCTTCGCAGCGGAAAAACCACCTGTGCTGGTCTATTGGTCCACTTGGTTGTTGATCCTCAACAACCGCTCGGAGCCGATTCGTTGGGTCGAGATGGATCGGAAAAGCCTGATCAAGTCTGGCCCGACGCCTTTTCCCGGGTCAATTTTTCGGGTCGATTCACCGGAATGACGGTTTTGTCCCTTCATCGGGTGGGGTAGAGCGGAGAGCCTCTCCGCCCTACGAGCGACTCCGAGACCACGGGGACACGATCAAGCCATAGGCTGGCGAGCAATGGTCCCGTAATCTCCAAATGCGAGCCGGACGCGATTCGTCAGGCCTGTGTTTTCTTCATCTGGTTTAAAGTCATCGCGGGTGCGAGGCGTAGTTCCCCCTGGGTCAACGTTTCGCACCCGCCTGACTTCCGGAGCTATCGTTCAGGGCGTTAGAGAGGTTGTGTCTTGTCGCTCGTCTCCGGCAGCTCGGTCGATGCGGGCTCAGGTGAGGCGTCCTCCGCAACTGGTGTGAGAATGTCGAGCGAGTCGAGCTTCATTTTCTGGAGATGCTCTTGAGCCGCAGCGGGAAGACTTTCGACACCTTGATCGGGATCGTAAGGGCCTTCATGGATCAGCTCGCCTGAGATGTCGCGCATCTCGATGAAGTGCTCACCCTCATTGTGGGTGATGGTGAGTTCTCCAGCCTCGTTGTCGATTTTAAGAATCCCCTCCGCCCCAAAGATGTTGACCGGGAATCCCGGCTGGACCATCACGGCAGGGGGACGCCCTCCGGCATCAGCTGCTTTTGGTGTGTCGGCCTCTGCGGTTTCGTCTTCGGCTTCCTTGGTCTTGTCGACTTCACAACCCTCGCAGTCGGGGCAATCAGAGGTGCCGGACTCGCAGTGGCACTTGCCCTCTTCGCAGCCGGGACAGTCTTCGCAGGTCTCGCAGGAACCGCCCTCACATTCGCCGCAGCATTCTTTTTTCTCAGCCTCGGCATCGCCCTCGTGCGCGTGGGGGTGCGGGTGATCATGGTCGTGACCGTGGTCATGATGCTTTTCGACGTCACGACGCCACTCTCCACGCCGCTCCATCATTTCGCGGATGTCGTCCTGATAGCGGCGGATGTCTTCGCGGAAACGCTCTGGGTTCTGGCGGTCAAATCGAGGCACGGCAGGCATCGCGCCGGCTTCGCGACGGACGACTATGCGGGGGACTTCGATCTGCCCGAGCGTGATTTCGATCTCCTTGGTGGATCCCTTGCGAACCACCTCGAGCGTTCTTTTGGTGCCCGGCTCTTCTCTTCGGACGAGCAGGGAGAGGTGATCCGGCGTCGTGATCAACTGGTCTCCGAATTTCGTGACAATGTCTCTTGGGGCCACCTTGGCCTTCTCGGCAGGACTCCCCTCAACAACTGAGTCGACCATCACTCCGAATCCGGATTCGAGGTCGAGGTACTCGCGAATCGGAGTGGGGACGGGGACGAGCCGCAGACCGAGGTAAGTTCGCTGCTCTTTCTCGCTCGCTTGACCCGGGGCAGGCTTGGGGCCGCTGCCTTTGGCCTTGGCGCGCTCGTCGCTCGCTTCCCGGTCTGATTTCCCTTTGCCGCCACGCTCGCCTTCAGATTTTTCTTTCGGGCCATCGCCGCGTTTGGGCTTTGCTTCTTCTGAGCGAGGTCCCTCGCGGTGGTCATCCGCCTGTGAAAGCGGTGTGATTTTAAAGGCCAGGAGAAGGGCCGAGGCGGTGAGAACTAGGTGGGGTATTTTCATGGTGAATTTCGAAGTAGGGTGCTTGGTCGAAAAAAATCTGAATCAAAGAAAGCGCTCTCAGTCGGTCGGAAGTGGGACGAGGATCTGCTCTTCGCGGGGAGAAAAGAACCGCACATTGGTCTTTGTCTCGGGGTCGTGCCAATGCCAGGCATCCTCAAATTGCAGGGTCATCTCTTCGGACACCCCGTCGCCAGTTTCGACTCGGCCTGAACGATTCGCGTCGAGCAAAAATCCCTGCGAGGAAACGGGGACGAGGCTACCGCTCGACACCCTGGCCCTAGGAATCGGCTCGGCTACCACCGTCGCGGGCTGCGTCGCGCTCGTAGTCGTCCCGCCTGAGGATATTTCTTCACCTTGAGTTTCACCCGCTGCAACCGTGACAGGATCAGGCGAGGAGAGGGAGCTTCCGTATTGGAGGTGGGCAAAAACCGCCATGGCGAGGCAGGCGGCGAGGGTCAGTGGGATGACGCGACTCCACTGGGGGCGAGTCGGCGAATGGCGTTCGACCGACTCAATCCGCGCGGCATCGCGCGCGAGCTCCTCGAGAAACTCGACGTTGAGGGGGAGCGGGCGAATACGTTGAAGCTCGGCCTCGATATTCGCATCGGACCGAGGATCAGCAGCATCACCAGTTGGCGGATCTTCATCCATCAACCGGTAAAGCGCTTAGCTCGGCCCGAGTCGTCTTTGAATTTTTTTAAATCAAGGGGCGGTGCCCCGTTTCTGTCAGGCTTGCGTCACGAGCAACTCGCGACAAGCTCGCAGGGTCTGCATCAATTGGCCGTATTCGCCCTCGCTCAGTCCTTTTGGGATGACCGCAGTCCCGGCTCCGAAAGGAAGGGTGAGAGAGTTTTCTGCTCGGCGTCGCGCGTTCAAGCGGCGGGCACGTTGTTTGAGCCGTTCTTTCAGCTCAGGCTTTTCGGCAGCGACCTTGTTCGCTGCGTTCTTTGCCGCAGGGCGACCGCGCTCCGGGAGTTCGGGCTCGATTTCGAGACCATCGAGCGCGGCGAGCTTTGCATTTTCCCGATAGATCCGGCTGGCACGCTTCGCTCCGGGCTCGGTGAAACCCCGCGACTCAAGCAGCTCGCGACTCTCAGGGCGAGTCGCGTGCCGAGCTCGCCGCCAGAGCATGCGGAAGATCAAAGG
>JBCCBR010000031.1:0-13036 GCA_039033935.1 Verrucomicrobiota bacterium | reverse complement strand
GCCGGGGACGGCTATTCTCCAGGCTTTGAACGTGTCGGTTTCGGTCCCAGACCTAAGAGGGTCAAGTCCGAGACCTAACAGGGTTGAATGCCAGGTCCGAGAGGCGGGTCGGCTCCGTCGAACACGAGCACTCTAGTCCTTGGAGGCGCTCGGTCAGAGAATTGCAGCAATGAAGAGGGCGATCACTCCGAGGGCGCCGAGGGAGATCATCGCAATCGAGAATTTCGCGTTGGCTGGCGAGAACATCTCGGGGCGAGCCTGTCGAGTCGGCTTGTGGTGAGGCGCCTTCGATGGGGTCGGGACCGGTTGCTGATCGGTGGATGTTGCTGCTCCTTCTGCAGACTGCTCCGGTAAGGCGGAATCGTGCTCGTCCTTAGCGGTCGTCGAAGAATCTGAATTCTCCTCAACCGGCAAAATCGGTGCGGTCGGGGCGGAGCCGGCCTCGTCGGCAGGAGCATCCTGAAACTCGGGATGCGAGTCCGGGGCCTCTATCCTAGGCATCACCATTTTTTGCTGAGGTCGATCCGGCGAAGCTTGCTTCTCCTTCTTCTCTTGAGCACCCTTCGGTTTGGTGCTCGCCTTCTTGGGCTGCTTCGCAGAAAGGAGGCGTTCGAATCCGCGTTTTGCTCCGTTGGCAGTTGCGTATGGCTTTCCGGGACGAACCCCGAGCAGCCTCATGATCCAGTCGGACACGGCTTGGGGCAAATCTTCGCGCAGCTCGGCAATCTCTCTGACGCGACTTGGACCATCGCTTGACTCGTCTTCCAAGCTTCCTCGGGTGCGGAGATCAATTTGGGTCAGGGCACGGTAGAGAAGCAGCCCCAGGTCGGTTAGTCCATCATCCCGAGGAACATCGGAGTCGGCTTCGGAGTAGAGCTTCAATCCAGAAAAGGTGAGCCTGATTTCATCATCAACAGATAGACCCACGACAATATGCGAGGAATTGAGGTAGGCGAGGTTCAGCTTGGCTGACTCGGCCTTTGACATCAGATCGAGTATCTGCCGTGTCATCTCGACAACTTCCTCAGCCATAAAGGCGGCCTCCCTCGACAGTTCCTCGAGGGTCGCACCCGAGACTCTCTCGGTAACGATGAATAGCCCTCGATCATCGCGGCCAGTGTCGGAGATTGCCGAAATGCAGGGGTGTTGAAACTGGGTCAGCTCAATCAAAGCATCGGCATCGCTCTGCTTCGGATCAGCCTTGGGCTTTGCCGAAGTCTTACCTTTCTTCCTCGAGTGATGTTTGTCTCCCTTGGGCGCGTCTGCCTTTGGGCGAGGCGCTTGGCTGGATTTTGCGGTGGGGCGGGTAGTCATAGAAAGCTGTGAAGTCGTTCGGCAGTTATCTGTTTAAATCGTCGAAATTAGGAAAATTGAATTTTCCAGAACACCAGAGAGCCTGGCTCTCGCAGTTCTGCGACGAGATTGCGTCGCGCGGCTTGGTGTGAGGTGGGCTCGTGCTCTTATCGGAAAATCAGCTCCACCCGGCGTAAGCTGCGAGCCTCATTTTCTCCCGCCTGGCTTTCGCCAAAAGGGACTACCTCGAGTCTGGAATGGGTGATTCCTGCGCGGAGGAATGACTTGTGAACCGCATCGGCTCGACTCCGCGACATAATTGCGTTGATGTCTTTCTCACCGGGACCATCAGCATAGCCACGGACTTGAAGCTGTAGGGATTGATCTCTGCGGAGAAGCTCGATGGCCTCTTCGATCGTGGCTGATCCGATCGGGTCGATCCAAGTTGAGCCCGAGTTGAAGTAAATGACGAGAGGTTGCAGAGCCTCAGCTGACTCGACTGCAGCAGCCTCCCCAGGCGCAAGTGTCTGGATTGCCTCTTCACGAGTTTGGAGGGCAGGCTCATCCACGCTTGAGATCGAAGGTGCAGTCTCCTCGACATCGACTAAAAGCTCCGAACTTACCGGTTGATCCGGGCTTTCGCCCCCTCGGATCTGCGCCAACTCTTCGCGCAATTTCTTGGTCTCGGCGAGAGCCCGATCGGCTCGCTCCCTCGCCTCGCGGAGTTCTTCTCGCAGCTCCGGCGATACCTTGATCGCGGCTGGCATCTCCTCAGCCGTCTCCGAGCCTAGCTGAATCGATTCGGCTCCGATGATACTTTGCTCGGTCGAGGCCGTCTCGATCGTCCTGAGCTCGGCCTGCCGCGAAGTAATCGCGCCCTCGTCAGTTTCGAGCCCGGGCAACAGTGAATCCAACTCTTGAGCGGGAGAGTTGGGTGAGAATCCGACCTCAGAAAGCTCGCTTTGCTCTTCCACTCCCTCCGCCTCAGCATCAGCAATATCGGCAGACGTCACCGTTTGTCTTTCTTCCTCTTCAGAATGGTCGAGAGGATCAGCCTCAGAGGTAGCCACCGGGCTATTGTTGGTGCCCTCTTCCTTCAAACCTTTTTTCCAATAGAAGACTGCCGCCGCCGCCACCCAAATCAGAACGACAGGAACTGCTAGGATGGGTGAAAATTTCATATCTTATTCAAACAGAAAGACTTAGTAGTTTCGTCAGCAAACTATCGCTTTCGATCGATTGATCAGATCAGTGGCCCTGCTACTCTTCGATCCCCGAAGGTGGAGACGAAAATGAATCTCCTGGTGGCGCTCGCGCTGGAGACCTGATCGACAGATCCAACAAAAGCCACCAGCGAGGTGAGGGTCTCGCTAGAAATCATAATGGAAGGGCTCGAAATCCCATCTGAGATACAGATGTTAGACGATCCCGAGTTACTTTGCTATCGCTGAAATTTAAGAAACATGCAAGAAAAATCATAAAAAAATCGAAATTTACTCAGTGCCTTTTCCAAAGGCGAGAAGCTCTTGAAACCGGAATCACCGGCTCCGGAAAATCTCGCTGAGAACGACTTGTTCCAGCAATGTCTGCATTCCCCAGTCCGACTGTGAGACCTTCGATACGATTGAATCAACCTCACCTCGATCGACCGCACCGATATTGCGGCCGGTGCCATAAGCGAGGAGTCGCTCGGTGAGATGCCGTGCAAAGGGCTCGCTCTGGGTGAGGAGGTATTGCCGGAATTCAGAGATTCCGTTGAATTCGCTTCCATCAGGAGCCGTCCCCGAGGCATCGATCGACGGACGTGGTTTCCCTCGGGGAGCGGGATAGGTATCGCGCCAGCGCCCGATCGGATCGAAATGCTCCAGCGCAAAACCGGGTGGATCAATACGCCGATGGCACTCCGCACAAGTTTTAACGGCGCGGTGTTTTTCAAGCTCGTCCCGGATCGTGCTGGTGCCCCGGGTATCGGGCTCGATCTCGGGCACCTCGTCGGGTGGTGGCGGAGTGGGAAGGCCGAGAAGATTCTCGAGGACGTAAACGCCACGTGTCACCGGCGATGTTTCGATGCCATTGGCACTCACCGTGAGGACACCTGCCATTCCGAGAAGACCGCCGCGTTTTGAATTCTCCCACGACACCGGCAGGAATTCCTCCCGCCGCTCGACCGCGTATGGGAAATCGATCCGGTAGAGCTTCGCAAGGTTGTGATTCACAAAACTGTAGTCAGCATCGAGAAAATCGAGAATCGACCCATCGCTCTCGATGAGGTGACGGGTAAAGGCCTGAGCTTCTTCCTTCATCGCCGACTCGAGATCATTGTGATAATAGGGAGCAGCGTCGGTCCGGGACGGCGGCATCCCGCCGAGCGCACGGAGGTTTAGCCAGCTGTCGAGAAACCCTTCGTAAAAGCCCTCCGAGCGAGGGTCATCGAGGAGACGGCGGAGCTCCCTTTTCAGCGTCGCGGGCTTTGAAAGATCGCCGCTCTCGGCAAGTTTTCGGAGCTGCTGGTCAGGAGGCGCTGCCCACACGAAGTAAGAAAGACGCGTCGCGAGATCCACTGCCGACAGTTTCTCCCCGGTCTTCTCGCCCGGCTCGGCCAGGTAAAGAAAAGAAGGAGAGCAGAGAGACGCCTTGATTGCATCGAGCGTCGCCCCGCGAGGCGTCTGACCAGATTCGATCCGAGCATTGGCAACCGCGACGAGACGATCAACCTCACCAGCGAGGGGCGACCGGCGATAGGCGCGATTCGCAAACCGCTCCAGGACAGTTCGACGATGTTCGCTGGTAAAGTCCCCTCCTCCGAGGATTTCGCGCTGCGGGGCTGGTGGCCACTCATCGTAGAGTGGCCCACGGATTTCGACCTCGTGGATGCGGATGTGAGGCATTTTGCCATGCTCAAGGACGACCCGCCGTGCCTGCACGATCCCGCCGTCTCGGTGAAATCGGTCGCTTTTCGGCCACTCCTTTTTGTAGACCCGGGCGAGTTTTGCGAAGGCCTGGCGGCAGTTGGCCATGCCATTCGGAAAAATAAAGCGCGGCTGCTGGCCTGCCTCGAGCCACACCCTCATGGTGTAATACTCCGGCTCGCCGTCGGCGATAATGGTTTCGGCCAACTTCGGCTCGATCGGCTGCGGATGATGGAGCTTTCCAACGCGAGCATCGCCCGAGACGACTCCGAGTCGGAAGGGCTCGTCAAAATCCATCTGGAAGATCTCGGGATCGTAATGCGTGTCCCGATGCATTGCCTGGGCGAGAACCTTGACTTCGTATTCCCCGGCAGCGTGAACACCCTCCGGGAAAGCCTCAAGCCCGGCGTAGCCCCCCTCGTGGTTCACCGTATTGGGCACCTCGTAGACGCAAAGGTAGCGGTAATTGTAGACCTCGCGATGAGAGTAGCTCAACTCCTGCCCCTGGTGAAAATCCTTGTCGAATCGCCAGCTCCTGACTTCGGGGCGTTTCGCCGGATTGAGCGCCGCCTCGACGATCTGATCGGCTGCACCAAAGAAATTATCGAGCAAGAAACTCGAGGTAACAAGTGTGTCCCCGATCGTGTCGAGGTGATGATCAGTCTGGTCGGTCGGAAAGGTCGCGGTCGGATCAAGGGTATCGACCCGACGGAAGAAGAGCGCCTCGACGGTGTTGAGGTATTCCCTCTCGTTGAGACGGCGAAGAGTCGTCTGCCCACCGGTGTCGCGAAAGCGTTCCCTCGCCGCAACCGCCTCATCCGTGAGCGAAGCGACTGCGGCGAGTCGCTCAGCCTCGGTCGGCTGGTCAGCGTCACGCGGCGGCATCGTCCCGAGGTTGAGCTGATCGATGATCGCCTGGGTCTCAATGAGGCCCCCAAGGTCTTCGACTGGGAAAAACAGCGATTCGAAATTCTGGTCCCCTTTTTCGCTGAGGCTATCGTGGCAGTCGAGGCAGTATCGATCGAGAAACACTTCACCGGGATGCTCGGCATGGACCCGCTCCGGCAGAAGCGCAGCCGCAATCGTCCCGGCAGCGAAAACACTTCGCCAAAACTGCTGCCCCCGCCCCATCAGACAAGGGCGCCGTTGCTGTTTCCGAACTGATCGACCTCGAGCCCGAAGTCCTGCAAGAGGGTGACGAAAAGATTGCAGAGCCGCTGGCGCTCACCATCGCGATGGAAGTCGCGATACTCGCCATGGCGGCGGCCGCCACCAGCAAGGATCACAGGGAGATTGTAGTTGGAATGCGTGTTGCCGTTCGCCATTCCACTGCCAAAAACTACTGAGGTCTGATCGAGGAGGGTGACATCGGTTTCGTGAATCGTCTTCAGCTTCGCGACAAAGCGGGCGAAGTGCTTGAGCTGATACTCTTCGAGGACAAGGAGCTTGTTGATCGCGTCCTGCTTCTTCCCGTGGTGCGAAAGCCCATGGTAGCCGCCTTTGATCCCGAGGTGGCTCGGCATGAAATCGCCACCGATCTCGAGGGTGAGGATACGGGTGGAGTCGGTCTGAAGGGCGAGCGCCATGAGGTCGTAGATCAGAGGGAGATCCTCGACCATGTTTCGATCGGCAGGGCGACCAAGCGGAGCTTCTGGTTTGTCGACATCGACCCACTGCTCGCCGAGTTGGATTTGCTGCTCCACCTCTCTGACAGAAGTGAGGTATTCGTCGAGCTTGTCACGATCCTCTCGATCGAGCCGACGCTGGAGGGCGTGAGCATCCCGGGTCATCGCATCGAGAATGGAGCCCTGAAGGGCGAGTCGATCGCGGGCTCCGGCGAGTTCATTGGCCGACTCTTTAACAAACAATCGGTCGAAGAGAGCGCGCGGTCCAAAAATCGGTGGAACCCGCGTGCCGCTGCGAGTCCAGCTCATCATGCAACCGCCATGGATGCCTCCCTCAGAACCGAGATTGAGAGTGGGAAACCGAGTCGCTCCCCGAATATGCTCGGCTGCAAATTGATCGAGGCTGATGTTCCCATCAGGTCGTCCCTTGGCATCCATTTGGAGGATTCCGGAAAGAAAGGAGTGCACCGCAAAGTGTCCCCCTTTGACATCGTGATCGAGCCCGGAATACAGGGTCATGTCCTCGCGAATCCCTGAGAGTGGCTTGAGGAGGCGAGTCGTCTCGTAGCCGCGACCCGTTTCCTTCGGCATCAGGTAAGGCAACTGAAAGCCAAGGAGATTGCCGATCGCGACGAGTCGACGCGGAGAGGTCTGCGCAGTTGTCGCTCCCAGGGCGACATTCGACCCGAGCGCACTCGGCATCAGTGAGTGCAGAACAGGAAGGGACAACAGCGATCCCGCTGATCTCAGGAAGTAGCGTCTGGAGTGAGATGTTGAGAAGTTCGACTGACCGCTCATGATGGAAGTATCGAGCAAATTCCGATCCATCGAAAGCTACGTCATTCTGGGCAGTGAGGTTGTAAGAATCACCCCGCAATGCGCCTCGACAGAGCATCGCTTTACCGGCATTCTCCCGCCATGCGCCTACCTATTGCATGCTGTTTTCTGATCTTCACAACGGCCCTCGGAGCTGATCCAGGGGCTCGGCCAAATATCGTCTATATCCTCGCTGACGACCTGGGGATCAATGATTTCGGCTGCTACGGCCAGGAGATCATGAAGACGCCGCGAATCGATCAGATGGCAGCTGAGGGCATGCAGTTCTTCAACCACTACTCAGGCAGCACGGTCTGTGCCCCGACTCGCTCCTGCCTCATGACCGGTCAGCACACCGGTCGCACCCGGGTAAGGGGCAATGGTCCGGCTCACCTCATGCCACAGGATGTCACTGTCGCAGAGCTCCTCCAGAGAGCCGGATATAAAACCGCCTGCATCGGGAAGTGGGGCCTCGGCGAGGCAAACAGCGGTGCAACCCCAAATGAAGAAGGCTTCGATTACTTTTTTGGCTACCTCAATCAATCGCGAGCCCATCGATTTTACCCCGACTGGGTCTGGCGAAATTTCGAGAAAATTGAATACTCTGCCAATCCCACCAAACGCGACGTCTACATTCACGACGAATTCACCAAAGAGGCGCTTGGCTGGATCAGCGAATCGGCGGAGAGCGGCGATCCCTTTTTTCTCTACCTCGCCTACACCCTGAGTCACGTCGACCTCGACGTGCCCGATGAGTCGATCGAGCCCTATCTCGACGTGATCGAGGAAGAGGGCCCCTACGAAAATCCAAAGTTCCCCGAGAAAGGCTATCGATCCCACCCGACACCCCGAGCCTGTTTCGCGGGGATGACTTCTCGGCTCGATCGCGATGTGGGCCGGCTCCTCGACCATCTCGATGCGCTTGGCCTCGGCGAAAATACGGTCGTGTTTTTCTCAAGTGACAATGGTCCGACCTCAGCAGGGGGTGCCGACCCGGACTTTTTCGACGGCAACGGAATCTATCGCGGGATCAAACGCGATCTCTACGAGGGCGGCATTCGAGTCCCTCTCCTGGCGCGTTGGCCCGGGAAGATCGAGGCTGGCTCACGCTCGAATCACATCTCGGCGCATTGGGATTTCCTGGCGACCGCCGCTGAAATTGCCGGAATCGAGCCGAGTGCTGATCACACTGGGATCTCCTTTGCACCAACCCTGAGAGGAGATTCAGCCCAGGCCGAGCACGAATACCTTCTCTGGGAATTTTATGAAAAAGGCGGCAAACAGGCGATCCGAAAAGGTGATTGGAAAGGTGTCCGACTTCAACGACATCAGAACCCCGACGGCGCGTGGGAGCTCTACGACCTCGCCAACGATCCCGGCGAAACCCGCAACCTCGCGGAGGAGCACCCGGAATGGCAGACGACCTTCAACGACATCGTGGCCGAGGCATCGACTGAGAACGAGTTCTTTCAGTGGAAGAAACCCTGATCTGCCACCCCTTTTTTTAAATAGCTATGAAAGCATGGTGTCGCCGGATCACGGAGTCGAAGGCCTTCAACCGATTCATTATCGGAGTCATCGTTCTCGCCGGCGCGCTGGTCGGGATCGAGACTCACGAGCCATCAGTCGAGCGCTACGGGTCTATCCTCCACCTTCTCGACAAAATCGTCCTCCTCATCTTCATCGTTGAAATCGTCATGAAGATGGTCGCGCTGTCACCGCGACCACTCGACTTCTTCAAGGACCCCTGGAATGTCTTCGATTTTGTGATCGTCGCGGTCTGCCTGATCCCGGCATCGGGTGGTTTCGGGCCGGTGTTGAGATTGTTTCGACTGCTTCGAGTCCTACGCCTCCTGACCGCTGTCCCCAAGCTTCAGATCCTCGTCGCGGCATTGCTCAAAAGCTTGCCCTCGATGGGATATGTGACCGTGCTGCTTTTCCTGCTGTTCTACATTTACGGCGTCGCCGGAGTCATGTTTTTCGGGAAAAACGATCCGGTTCACTTTGGGACGCTGGGCGATTCGCTGCTCTCGCTATTTCGCGTCGTCACTTTGGAGGACTGGACCGACGTGATGTACATCCAGATCTATGGCTCGGATCAGTATGAAGGCTACAATTTGACTGACGCCAAGCTGGTCGATTACCCGCTCGAGCCACGTGCCATGCCGGTGCTCTCGGTCGCCTTTTTTGTCAGCTTCGTCCTTCTTGGAACCATGATCATGCTGAATCTCGTCATTGGGGTGATCATCAATGGAATGGACGACGCCCGCATTGAAGCCGAGATCGAAAATCTGAAAGCAGCGGAAAACGCGTTAGGCGGGAAGAATGAATTTCGCGCTGAGAATCAAATCAAGATCTTGTCATCGCAGATCAAGGACATCAGTGCCGCGGTGGAACGTTTGGGCAAGGCGTTGGAGGAAAGTAAAAATCGGCAGTGATGATGTTGAGGGGTTGTTTGCGATGGTTTGAAAAGGAGGTGCGAACCGAAGCAGAACAGCGCGGCGGACCATCGGGGACGATGTTCCCTTCCTTCGCGTGGTAGGGGCGATCCGTCCTCGGTCGACCGCGATGGCCGGGCTGCCGCACTGAAAAGTAGGCACGCACCAAAGCAGAACAGGGCTCCGAGCAACGCCTCACAAAAAAGGCCGGGGAAATCTTCCCCGGCCTTTTCGAAATCAGGATATCGACTTAAGCGAGATGCTCACGCTCCGTCCCAGCTGCTGTAGATATTGACTCGTGTCCCTGAGCGGGTGTTGTCGAAAATGACCTGGGCAGCGCTGGATGGCAGTCTGACACAACCGGCAGATGCGGGGTAGCCCGGGAGATGGCCGGCATGGACGCCGTAAACCGTGCTGCTGAGTCTCATCCAGTAGGGCATCTCAACGCCGTAGATGGTCGAGATTTTGCCCTGGCGAACGCGCTGCGACATGTAGAAGGTCCCCCGCGGAGTCGACTTTCCAGGACGTGCGGTCGAGACCGGCGTGTCGACAGCGACTTTTCCGTTGACCAGCAGATACCCACGCTGATCGGCGACGTCAATCACGAGACGGGTGTTTGATCCGTTGCTCTGGGAGAGCGCAAACT
This sequence comes from Verrucomicrobiota bacterium, assembly GCA_039033935.1. Lineage (GTDB taxonomy): Bacteria > Verrucomicrobiota > Verrucomicrobiia > Verrucomicrobiales > DEV007 > Arctic95D-9. The sequence goes on along the minus strand of JBCCBR010000031.1, from coordinate 3,309 downwards.
GATTGTAGCGGATCGAGCTCTCGGGTGAGGAAGGTTTCGGCTTGGAGCGGCTCGAGCGGTCTGGAGTTGAGCTGATCGCTGCGCTCAACGAGCTGCGAAGTGAATTAGAGGAAGTGCAGGAGGTCGTCAGCATCGCGACTGAAGCGATCGCGAGGGACAGAGTGCACAGGCAGGCTCTCTTTGTCATGGGTCTTGTCTGTTGTGTGTGTTTGATTGGGAACCAAAGCGAGATCGATCTCTACCGGACTTCTCAAATCCAGACAGCGCAGCAGGAAGCTCGCCGACCGACCCCGTTCTAGAACGGAATGTTTGTCGAAAGTAGACTAATCTTAAATTATAATAAATGCAATAAATTATTGTAATTATAATTCCTTTGTTTCTCAATTATTCGCTAGGCAGTGGCCTTTCAGTTGCGGTGTCGGACTCGTAATCAACTCCATCTATTCCGAAGCCAAAGAGTCTCAGGAACTCGCTCTGGTAGCCAGAAAAATCGGAGAGCTCACCGAGATTCTCAGTCGTCACGGCGTCCCATGCTTCGGCGACAGCAGACTGGATCGGATCGCTCATCTCCCAGTCATCGATTCGGATGCGCCCTTTCTCATCCAGCTGCGGCCCCGACTCGCTGGCGAGGTGATCGCCATAAAGGCGGGCGATCTGCTCGATGCAGCCCTCGTGATTCCCCGCCTCCTTCATCGCTTTGTAGAGCAGTGAAATGTAGAGCGGCACCACTGGAATTGCAGAACTGGCCTGAGTCACGAGCGCTTTGTTTACCGAAACATAGGCCGTCCCGTCGCCAAAGCGTTCGTCGAGGGAGGCGGCGGCCCGCTCGACATCTTCCTTGGCGCGGCCGATCGTGCCGTTCGTGTAAATCGGGAAGGTCAGCTCGGGACCGATGTAGCTGTAGGCGACCGTGGTGGCTCCCTCCGCGAGGACACCGGCATCGTCCAGCGCATGGATCCATCGCTCCCAATCCTCTCCACCCATTACTTTGACGGTCGCTGTGAGCTCTTCGTCGTTGGCTGGATCGATCGTCACAGAATTGACCTCGCCACTATCGGTGTTGAGATTTTTCTGCGAATAGGGGGCACCGATTGGCTTGAGCACTGACCGGTAGGTCTCTCCATCAACCGGATCAGTCCGTCGGGGGGATGCGAGACTGTAGACGACATGATCGACCTCTCCCAGATCCGCTTTAATTGCCGCGATAACCTCAGCTTTGGTCTCGTCGGAAAAGGCGTCGCCGTTGAAGCTTTTGGCATAGAGACCGGCCTCGTGAGCAGCCTCCTCAAACGCTACTGAATTATACCAGCCGGCGCTGGCTGTCTTTCGCTCCGTCCCGGGTTTCTCGAAGAAGACACCGATCGAGGCTGCTCCGCCTCCAAATGCTGGCACAATCCGGGAAGCCAGGCCATACCCGGTCGAAGCGCCGACCACGAGGACCTTCTTCGGGCTCTTCGCCAGAGGCGGTTGCGACTTCACGTAGTCGATCTGCGATTGCACGTTCGCAGCACAACCTTCCGGGTGAGCGGTGGTGCAGATAAAGCCTCTGATTTTTGGAGCGATGATCATAGTGGAGCGAGGGATTTCAGCGATCGCCAGACCCGATCTGTCATAGCCTCCGTGAGTCGGCGTGACAACTGCTTTGTGGATGGCTTCATGGCAGGGAATCGCTTTCGAAGCCGAGGCAGAAAGAGGTCCGCAATTGCTGGAGTTGAGCGCCACACCGGTTTGAGCCACGTTATCCTTACCATGATTCGATCAGTTTCTCGGCTCCACCGCAGCATCGCGGTCCTGCTTGTAGCGACATCGATCGTCCTGTTTTCCGGCAAAACCGCATCGGCTGACATCAGCCTGCCCGAGCCGGTCGGCGCTGAGGGCTTTTCAAATCTGAAGCAGCACTCGCCCTTTCGCCGGTCGATCGATTATTCAGAGTCTCTCGCTTTTACCGGAGTAGCTCGGATCGAGGGCAAGGTCTACGCGACGCTCTTTGATTCCGAATCATCTGAGTCGCATCTGATATCGGAGACGCCGGACGACAATGGATGGCAGCTGGTCGACGTGACGGGCGATCGGGCCGATCTGGCATCGATCACTGCTAAAATTCAAGTCGAAGGTGGCGAGGTGGTTTCGATCCGCTACCAGCAGCAGGAATACAAACCGCAGGCAGGTGCCACTCCTGGCAACGGTGAGAGCAACCTCAGCCAAGAGCAGATCGATGACGCGCGGCGAGCAGGGAGAAATCCTGAAGCTGGCTTCCGAGGCGATGGCTATCGGGGACCGCCGCCGCCCGAAGTCATGGAGAAGCTCAAGAAAATCAGCCCGGAGCAACGCGAGCAACTGGCTCGCCGCGTCATGCAGATGCGCAACAATGGAGTCGAGTCTGAGGTGAGAACGCGCTTCTACAACCAGGCCCTCGACCGCGCTGCTCGCGGGCGGTAGCCTCTTGAGCCAAGGTCAGCGGCTCGTCCTGTGGCGGCAGCGCTGCCCGGTCAAACCTCAGATCGCCGTGACGGCGACCTCAGTTGGCCGCTCCCGAACCAAAACGCTCCAAAAAAAGCCCGTCGTCACATTCAGCAACGACGGGCCTTTGGAAAAGTTGAGGAGGTCTCGGCTCTTACTTCAACTCCTGCGCGTGGAAGATCGCCCAGTCATCGAGGTTGTTGAGATTGACCGCATCTTTGATGGTGCCGTCATCGTCGCGACCGGCTGCCTCGAGAATCTCGCCGCGAGTCCCATCGTCGTGGATGTAGCCAGTGATCGCCGCATTGAGCTGGTCGACTGCATCCTGATCGAGCGAACCGCCCTTTTTCGAGAGAATCCACGCCTCACACTCGATGTAGTTCGGCTTGCTGTCTGCGATGAACGCTTCGAACTCACCTTTGTCGATGCCGAGACCATCGAGGACCATCTGGTCGTAGCCAGCGCCGATCGCAGGGTAGTCGCCATGGAGTTTCCCGGCTGCGCCAAGGGAGGCTTTGAGCCAGAGACGAGGAAGGTGAAGGACACCGAGAGGGCCGGCAACGCCGGAGCTGATCAGAGGCACGATATTGCTCATAGTATCAAAGAAGTCGTAGATTTGGATTCAGATGTGAAAAAGCCCGATGACGATCCGGTCAACGGGAGAGCGAGATTAGCCATGTCCCGCTATCTGCCGCAAACTCTTTGTTGCGCCGAATTCGCGCCGTGATGTTTTCCGTAATGGAGTACCAGGGAACCTTGTCGCTTGCGGGACTTTCACTTGAAGGCGACCAGTGAGGTAATCTAGACTAAAGAGCTATGAAAATCGATCTAGGAGCCGCTGTAGGGGAT
>JBCCBR010000030.1:0-13191 GCA_039033935.1 Verrucomicrobiota bacterium | reverse complement strand
TTTTCAGTATTGTTTCACCCGTATGGGCATCGTACCCCACATTGATTCGATCCCCTTAAACATTGGGATGTATCTGGGTATAAAATCCGCGGCGAGCAAAGCGAGCGACACCATTGGACAGGTCGTCGCGGTGCTGAACACCAACTTCTGGCTCGCGACCCACGTCACCATCATCACGATGGGCTATGCAGCCGGACTACTCGCGATGATCCTTGGTATGGTCTATGTCGTGGTGAGGCTCAAAGCAAAGCTAACCGGAAACGCCGACAAGTCCTTCTTTCGAACGCTCACCAAGATGAACTATGGGGTGATCTGCTTCTGCCTCTTTTTCTCGATCGTCGGCACCGTGCTCGGAGGGATCTGGGCCAACTACAGCTGGGGACGATTCTGGGGCTGGGACCCGAAGGAAAATGGCGCACTTTTGATCTGCATTTGGACTCTCGTGATTCTGCACGCCAAGATGGGAGGCATGATCAAGGACATGGGTATCCAGCTCAACGCAATCGTGCTTGGCGGTATTGTCTGCTTCAGCTGGTGGGGGGTGAACAATCTCGGTGTCGGCCTCCACAGCTACGGCTTTACTGAGGGCGTCAGAGATGCCCTTTGGACCGCGTGGGGTGTGATGGGGCTCTTCATCATTGCCGGAATGGCGATCAGTTTCTTTGAGAAGAGACAGAAGAAGGAAAGACGAGTCGCGGCCGCGTGAGAGGGTTCAGGGCCGGTAACTCGGGACAGGGAGCTGGTCTTGTGTCGGTCCAGCGTCGCGGGTTGGAAAACCCGCGCTCCATAAGGCCCCGGAGTCAGTTGCGGGTCTCCTTACCTGCACCAATCTGCGAAGATCGGTTCTTGCTTTTTGAGAGATTTGATTACCTTCGAGGCATGGCTATTTTTCTTGGAATTCTGATCGCGGCATTCTTTCTCATCGCCGGGGCTCTTGCTTTCGGATATCTGGTGAAGGGATAAAATGACCTCACTTCGTGACTCTTTGGTGAGGAGATCCCTCTAAGATAGCTGACGAGACCAAAGCCGGTGTGATCCCGGCACCTCCACAACTCTGCTCAACACGATACCACCATGTCCCAACCACGAATCAGCAACGAACTGGGTGCGACCGTTTTCGCCATCCTCGCTGGCCTCGCCGCGCTTTTTCTGACGGCTTGGATTTTCACTTCAGGCGGCTGCTCCGACCGAAGCGCCTCCCCCACCCTGATTGCAGCTGCTCCCGAAGACAGCAGCTTGCAGGGAGATCTCGATGAAGCTGAAGCCCAATTGGCCGAGGAATCCGCGCGTCGCGCTGAGCTTGCCGCCGAGTTGCGAGCGCAGCGCGAAGCAAACGCCTCACTTCGGGCGGAGCTTGCCAAACTCGACGTCGAACCAGCTGTCGATCTTGCGGCCGAGGCAACACCCGACGACCTCGCCAGTCGCCTTGCTGCCAGTGAGGAACGCAACCTCTCGCTCGTTACCGAAAACGAGGAACTCGCCGCTCGCGTCGTTCTTTTGGAGGGAGAAAAAGAGGAGATGGGAGCCAGCGTCGATGGAGGAGATTCGACGGTCGCTAAGGTGGCTTCTCTGACAGCGGCACTCGCCGCAGCGAAGGCCGCAACAGCCGCCGCTGAAAAAGACCGGGACTCGCGGATCGCGAAGCTTGAGGCTGAGCTGGAGGCAGCGAAGAAAGCCAGCATGAGCGCCTCAGCTGATGGTGAGGGAGCCCTCGCCGATCTCCGAGGCAAGCTCGAAGCAGCAGAAAAGGCTGCAAGCGATCAGGAAAAATCACTCTCCGCGAAGATTGCCGAACTCGAGGCAAAACTCAAAGCAGGGATGAGCGCGTCGGAAGAGGAAGGCGGCGCCCTCGCCAAACTCCAGGCCGAATTCGACGCGGCGAAAAAAGCCGCCGGTGAAACCGAAGCCTCCCTCACCGCGAAAGTTGCCGAGTTGGAAGCGAAGCTCAAAGCTTCGATGACAGCATCGGAGGAAGAGGAGGGTGCGCCCCTTGCGAAGCTTCAGGAGCAACTCGCGTCGATCCAGGCGAAGCTGGATGCCAGCCTCGGTCAGGAGAAGCAACTCAAGGCGCAGATCGAAGAACTGCGGGGCAAAATTCAAGCGGTCCAGGGCCGGGAGAAACAGCTTCAAGCCCAAGTCGGAAGCTTGAAGATGGAGTTGGGAGATTCGGGTGACATTGACGACGGAGTAAAGGCGGGTGTCTTCTACCCCGACTTAGAATTACCTTTCTTCGCCAATCGCCCAGTGCTGTTGAACCGCGATCTCCGCCCGCTTTTCGTGCGCCTCAGAGGAATTGAAGACACCGCCACCGCTCGCGAGAAGCTCTACCGCGAGCTTGCCGACGAGGGGAACGCCCTCCCCCTCGATACGGTTTCGTTCGAGCGCGCCTCGATCACCGTAACCGCTGACGAAGCAGCGGATCTTGCCGCGAAGATGAAAGGTGGGCCGAAAGACGCCAAATATCTCGTGGTCGGATACGCCTCGGTCGATGGGGATCCGGCAAGTAACTACCGCCTCTCCGCGAGCCGCGCATCACAGGTCGCAGAGGAACTCGCAGAACTGACCGGACTGGGTGAGGACAGCATTCAGGCAGTCGACTTCGGCCAGACTCAACGATTTGATGCCAAGAACCTCGCCCCCAATCGAATTGTCGAAGTTTGGCGGCTGAAATAAGCGGCACGATCACTCTCCTTTTTATCAATCAAGCCCGCTTCCTTCCCGAAGCGGGCTTTTTTGTGGCTTGAATCCCCGCAGAGAGCGCGTTCAACTTGGTGTGCTGCTGTCTCTTGAAATAGATCCATCACCGCTGCCTCAACCAGGCAAGCTGACTTCGGAGATGGTCCGGCCCCATCTAAAGAAACCTCCCAGGCTGACCGGTATCTGAATCCACACTTTTCTGCTCAGACTCATCCTATTTGATGAAATTACGGAAGACCAAAATCATTGCTACTCTCGGTCCCGCCACTGAGAGCCCGGAGCTAATCGGGGAATTGATCCGAGCTGGAGCATCGATCTTTCGCCTCAACATGAGCCATGCGGCTCACGATTGGGTCCGGACTGTGACCGACCACATTCGTTCTCAAGCAGCCGCACTTGGCGAGCACGTCGCGATCCTCATCGATCTCCAGGGACCCTCGATTCGGACAGGAGAGCTTGCCACCAAATGGCCGCTCGAAGCAGGTCAACGAGTCGAGTTTAGGAATCAGGAACTGGATCCTGGCGAGGAGCTATCGACCACGACGAACTACGAGGGCCTCCACGGCGACCTGAGTGTTGGCGACACGCTGCTGGTGGATAACGGAGAGATTCACATGCGTGTCGAGCGCATCGGCGAGGGGCGCACGGTCTGCGAAGTGATCACTCCTGGCCTGATGGGCTCGCGTCGAAAAATCAATCTCCCGGGAGTACGGCTCAATCTCCCCGCGCTCACTGGAAAAGACCATCGGGACATCGCGCTCGCTTCAGAACTGGCGGTCGATTATGTCGCGATCAGTTTTGCGCGAAATGCAGAGCACATCCGGGAGCTCCGCGAGACTCTCGACGAGACCGGGTGCGGTGCCCGCATCGTTGCGAAAATCGAGGACCAGGAGGCGGTCAAAAATATTTCCGGGATCATCACCGAGACCGACGCGGTGATGGTCGCTCGGGGAGACCTCGGAATCGAAGTCAACATCGAGGAGCTCCCCGTGATCCAGCGGAACATCCTTCGCGAGTGCGCTCGCATTGGACGAAAGGTGATTGTCGCGACGCACATGCTCGAGTCGATGGTCGAAAATCCGCTCCCAACCCGGGCGGAAGTCACCGATGTCGCCAACGCAATCTATGAGCAGGCTGACACCATCATGCTGAGCGGCGAAACGTCGATCGGGAAGTATCCGACCCAGTCTGTCGCAATGCTCGACCGGATCGCTCGTCGGATGGAGCGCGAGCCTGGAGCCAGCTTTTTCGATGCGATTGAGTTAAAGACGGCGAAGCAAAAAACGGTGCACTCTGCAGTCGTTCTCGCGAATTCTCTGCCCGACTCGAAGCTCCTCATTTTCACCGCTCGAGGAGTGCTTGCGAACTACGCAGCCCATCAGCGCCCCCGCGAATCACCCATCTTTGCATTCACCCCAGACTCGGCGGTTGCTCGCTCCCTCGTCATGAATCGAGCGGTATCCCCGTTCGAGATGGAGATGAAAGATAACCCCGAAGACACCATCACCGCGGCGATCAGTCGACTGAGTGAAGCCGGCTATGTCGAAAAAGGCGACCCAATTGTGATACTGAGCGACATCCTCAAACCCGATTTCGACACCGACGCGATTCTCCTTCGGAGGGTGTGATTATGACTCTCTCTCACTTCGAAAAACTCGACCCGAACCTACTTGTCGGGTTGGTGAACACCGCGCTGCGGAACGATTGCGAAGATCTCGAAGACCTCGCCCGGACGCATGACATCGATCGAGACCGGTTGGAATCACGACTCGCCGAAGTAGGCTTTAGCTACGTCGAGGAGACTCGAAGCTTCCGGAAACGGCCTGGCTCAGAATAGCTGCTCTTCGCAGGTTCAAGCGGCGTTTCACATGCGTGCGCCCGGCGTCTCACTCTGCTCCGGCGACGGCGGCAAGATCGGAGCGGGGAACACCATCGAGCGGCAGGTCCATCTGGGCGAATTTTGCCCGCGCCGCCTCTGCCTGGGCGATCGTGACCGGCTCGGCCTCGTTTCCAAAATTGTTCCGAACGTAGGTCAGCACCGCTGCCATCTTCTCGTCGTCGAGCGAAGCGCCCATTCCGACCATCGCACCGATGTAATCCATTCCTTCTTTCTTGATGCCGCGGTGGAGAATCAGGAGAGCGACATCCGGATCCCCGAGAAGCAGCTCAGACCCGACCAAAGACGGGGCCATCTTCATTGCGCCGGCAGCCAATCCTTTTCCATCGGCCCCATGGCAACCCATGCAGGTGGCGTAAGCGGTTTTGCCGAGTTCCATGAGATGGGGGTCGGGCTCTACTACGGTTTCCGAGACTGCTGCAATCTCTGGCTCGGACGTTGGAGGAGACTCCCCGGGTGCATCACCCGGAGTTGTCGAGTCGGTCGGAGCCGGGGGTGGGGTAGGCGCAACCACTGCCGTCTCGCCTCCCTCAGACTCTTCGGGTGGGCCGGGTCTCTCGCCGATCGCTTTATAAAACGCGAACCCGACGACTCCAAGCATCACGATCATCGATGCTGGAATCGCTACGGTGAACAGGGCACCAATCAGGGTGCTGATGGGATTTGGCTCGTGGGTCGTTTCGCTCATTACTCAAATAAAAAAGCCGAAATTCAGGCTGGATAAACTGGAGTCGATTACACTTACTTTCAATAATTCGTTACGGGTGATCGCGTCCCTCGGGAACCGGTAATCACTTGGAAAACAGCGCCCTAAAGTGAACGCCCCAGACCCAATGATCACCCTGATACCGGTGCACCAGGATGAGTCTGAAGAGCTCTCGGCGATGGCACGGCAAATTTGGCCGTCGGTCTACTCACAAATCATCTCCCACCGCCAAATCGAGTACATGCTCGATTGGATGTATTCCACGTCGAAGCTCCGATCAGAGATCGAGAGCGGCGAGATTTTCTATCGCTGGATCGGATTTGAAGGCACGCGGATTGGATTCCTCGGCTACGAGCAGGTGGCGCTATCGGCAACTGAGTTGCATAAGCTCTACCTGCTACCCTCGAGTCATGGACGCGGTCTCGGGCAGGCTTCCCTCACAGCGCTCGCAGCTGAGTTGAGCAAACTCGGAACCGCTTCGATTTCGCTGCGGGTCAACCGACACAATCGGCGCGCGATCGCTTGTTACGAGCGTTTTGGGTTCACAAAGATCGACGAACACTGTCTCGACATTGGAGAGGGATTTGTGATGGACGACTACCTTTATCGGTTTGACCTGCCGGAATCGGCCATGAATTAACGTGGTGTTTTCTGCGATTTTGAGTGCAAATTAAGGATCGATGCCGGTGCTCACGGAAGATGCCACCCTCACTCAACTGCAGGAATCTCTGATCCCCGCGGCAGAGACTTTGCGGCTCGAAATCGAGGGATTCCACGCCGAGACGGTCACTTTCCCGGAGGAAGAAGCGCCACGTCAGTTCTGGGTCGACCTCGAAAAGCTGCTCCATGAAGCCTGCGTTTTTGAAGAGTTTCTCGCCGACCGCTTTTCGGAAGAGACTTCTGGGGCCGATGCCAGCCGCTACCGCAGCCTCCGCTCTCTGCGGCATGACGCCCGCAATCAGCTCAACCATCTCTTCGGGCTGGTCCAGCTCTTGCAGATAACCGCCCCGACTCCAGAGGTGATTTCCCCGATCGGCCCAATCAGTGAGCAGCTCGAGGTGTGCCTCAAACTGCTGTCTGATGCAAAGCCCCAACAAAACGGCGCCAATGTCGAAGCGGCCGAGGAAGCGGTCCTGATCAGCTCGGAATCGACCACCGCAGTGGTCGCGATTGCAGAAGAAGTTGCCGAGGCGAGCCACATCTTAATCGCCGACGACGATGCGACTAATCGCGACATTCTCGAGCGCCTTCTCGCACCGAATGGATTCAAGCTCAGTTTCGCCGAAAATGGAGCCGAAGCCCTCGACCTGATCGAGGCGAAACCTTTCGACGCCGTGCTGCTCGATATCCAGATGCCCAAGATCGACGGTTTTGGGGTGCTCGAGCGACTACGGGAGACCGGGCATCTTCGCCACACCCCGGTGATCGTGGTCACGGGACTGCAGGAGGAGCAGGATGCCGTTCGCTGCATCGAAATCGGAGCCGAAGATTTTCTCTCACGGCCGATTCGGCCGGCCTTACTGATGGCCCGGCTCAACGCCAGTCTTGAGAAAAAGCGACTCCGCGAGCAGGTCTTCGAGCAACACTTCACCCCGGAGCTGGCTCGCGAGCTAGCGCGCAATCCTGACCCGATGAAGATGCAGGCGCGCCAGGCTCGGGTCACCTGTCTCTTCTGTGACATCCGCGGATTTTCCTCCATCAGCGAAAAACTCGGCCCATCTCAGACCGTCGACTGGCTCAGCGGAGTGATGGGTGAGTTCTCCAGCATCGTGATCGATCACGGTGGCGTCCTCGTTGATTACACCGGCGACGAACTCCTCGCGATGTGGGGTGCCCCCAGCGAGCAGCCGAACCACGCCGAGCTGGCCTGCCGTGCCGCGCTCGAGATCATGGCGCGTCTCCCCAGCATCAACGAATCCTGGCAACCGATTGTAGGTGCGGAAACCGCCGTCGGGATCGGCGTCAACACGGGTGAGGCGCTCGTCGGCAATATCGGGACGCATCGCAAATTCAAGTATGGTCCACTCGGCACGGTGGTGAACCTCGCGAGCCGGGTCCAAGGCGCGACGCGCTTTCTCAAGACTTCCCTCCTCATCACAGGCGACACCGCAGCTGAGCTCCCGCCGGATCTGCTGACGCGGCGACTCTGTCAGGTCCGCGTCCAGAACATCGTCGCCCCGGTCGATCTTCACGAGCTTGAGTCGATCGATTCCCCCGCCGACTGGCCCGAGCTGCGACGAGAATACGAAGAGGCTCTGACTGATTTTGAAGACGGCAATTTTCGCCGCGCTTCAGCGATCCTCGGCAGTGTCTTGCTCGGCGCGCCAAACGATGGTCCGGGCCTCCAGCTGATGGCTCGGGTCGTCGAAGCGATGCTGAATGACAACGAAGACTTTTCTTCGATTTGGACTCTGCCAGGGAAATGACCCTGCTGCTCGCCTCTGTCCTGCTCGGGATCATCCCGATGGTGATTTACGCGCTCATCGTGTGGCACCTCGATCGCTGGGAAAAAGAACCGCTTCACCTCATGATCGCGGCATTTGTCTGGGGATTTTTACCCTCAGCTGTTTTCGCAATCATCGCTCAGGCGATTCTCGATTTACCGATCCGAACAACCGAGCCGCCCAGTCTCACGGTTGAGCTCTACTCGGCGAGTATTGTCGCTCCGCTGACCGAGGAGTTCATCAAAGGGCTCGGCGTTCTCCTTGTTTTCATCATCTTCCGAAACGAGATCGACTCGGTCCTCGATGGCCTCGTCTACGGGAGCATGGTCGGCTTTGGATTCTCTGCGGTTGAGAACATCCTCTATTTTTCGACCCAACCCGATGCGGCCAGCCTTCTTTTTCTCTTCGTCCTTCGGGCGATCGTCTTCGGGATGCTGCATGCCCTGTTCACCGGTCTGTTTGGCGTCGGGCTGGCACTTGGGAAATTCTCACGATCCTTCTCTGGAAAATTGCTCTGGCCTCTTCTCGGACTGGCTCTCGCGATGGTGACCCATGCGATGCACAATTACTTTGCCACGGTCGGAGGAGAAACCATCTTCCTCGCATTCCTCGGTGTCGCTTGCGGTGTGATTTGGTTTGTGGGCACGGTCTGCGTCTGCCTTTATCATGAAAACCGTTGGATTCGGATCTATCTTTCCGACGAAGTCGATCGCGGTGTGCTCCATGCCAACCAAGCCATCGACGCAGCGACTTTTTCCGCGCGCGGCATCCCGGGAATGTTTCGCCATGGTCTCGGGGATTATCTGAAGCGTCGCCGGCTCCTCGCCAGAGCCACCAAGCTCGCCTATCAGAAGCGGCTCGAGGCTCGACTGGGCCCGACCCCAGCGCGGCACCGGTTACTCGAAAAATTGCGTGCCGAAGTCTCAAAGCTCAGCGGGATCGATCCTCTCTTGACGAGTGGTAGGATCGTTGCAACTCAGTCCCTGCCGCCGCCGCTTCCCCCACTGCGCCGTATGCCTCCATCACTGCCTGAGCGGGGCTGACCAAACGTTGAAGACTTGCGGAGGCCCTCCCTCTGCAGCTCGAAAAATGGATCAATCCTCACGCAGAGGCGCAAAGGCGCAAGGCTCGGGCTACGGCGGTAAAAAGCTCTCAGAGGCTGGGTTAGGTTTCGATGCCACGAAGACTTCGCAGCTATCTCCAATTCCAAAAAATCTTTGCGCCTCTGCGCCTTTGCGTGCGGCTCTCTCCGAAGCCCTCGCTACACGGCTCCGAAAGTGCTCGAAAAGTGGATCAATCCTCGCGCGAAGGCGCAAAGGCGCAAGGCTCGGTGCTTCGGAGGTAAAAAGCTCTCAGAGGCAGGATGGGATCTAGCTGCAAAGCCGACCTCCCAGCTATATCCAATTCCAAAAATCCTTTGCGCCTCCGCGCCTTTGCGTGCGGCTCTCTCCGAAGCCTATATCACAGGGACGCATCCCCCTCTCGTCAACGCTCTCGGAGAGCATTAATCCGCATGCGGTGGAAAGGTTTCAGGAGATACTGGAGGATGGTGCGGCGCCCGGTCAGGACGTCGACCTCAGCAACCATCCCAGGAATGAGCGGCAATTCCTCGCCGTCTTTCATCAACTTTCCTTCATCGTTGCGCACTTTGATCATGTAGTAGTGCTCCTGATCGACTTCGTCTTGAATCGTATCGGCAGAGATGTGCTCGACCTGGCCCTTGAGACCACCATAAATCGAAAAATCGTAGGCCGTAAATTTCAAGGTCGCTTCCTGTCCTGGATGGAGAAAGCCGATGTCGGAAGGCCGTATTTTGGCTTCGACCAGCAGGGTGTCAGCAGCGGGAACGATATCGACAATCGGTTCTCCACCGGCAACAACCCCGCCGATGGTGCTCATGTAGAGCTTATTAACCGTTCCATCGACCGGAGAGCGAACCAGGGCTCGATTGACGGTATCGACCCGACCGGCCAGAAACTCATTGAGCGACTCTAGCTCGGCCTTCGTTTCGTTGAAGAGCTCGAGCGCCCCCTGCTGGAAGCCCCCCATCAATTCCTTGCGCTGGCCTTCCAATTCATTGACTTCACGCTCGAGCCGGAGTTGCTCAACCTTCGAGACCACACCACGACCGACCAGTGGAATAGTCATTGTCAGCTCTTCACGCGCAAGGCGCAGACTGCGATCGATCACCGTGAGCTGTTCATCGCGCTCCGCCCGCCGTTTTTCGAAAAGAGCCTGCTCCCTCGCAATCAGATCGGGACGATTCGAATCGATCTCAGCGGGAAAGGCGATCTGCTCTTCTTCTTTCGCCTCAGCGATGAGCCGAGCCAGTTGGGCTTCGAGCGCCTGAGTTTTGGCGAGATTCTCGCGATAGGAGGAGTTGCTCTGGGTGTCATCGATCCTAACAAGCACATCACCTTTGGTGACCTGGTCGCCCTCCGAGACAAGGATTTCGGCCACGATGCCACCCTCCAGATTCTGGATCGTCTGAATCGAAGAAGCCGGGATGACCTTTCCCTGCCCTTTGGTCACCTCGTCGATATCAGCTCGCGAGGCCCAGACGATGAAGCCGACGATGACCGCAATCACCAGGAACAGGAGAAAGTTAGCTCCGCGAACGCTGTCGCCTCGAATCGCGGCACGGGCGTTTTGCACAAAGTCGAGATCCTGTTGGGAAACGGATGTTTGGGAAGACATGGCTCGAAGATTAGGTTGAGCGAGATAGAGGGAGGAAAGGTTTGAAAACAACCGAAAGCTAGGATGAGAGAGCTGCTGCCTGCGGCTCGCCCGGCGGACGCGCCAGGGGAGCAGTTGCAGCCGGCGCAGCATTTGTTGCAGTGATAGGTTCGCGCTTTAACGCGGCTGCCTCAGCAGCCACCGCCGCGGCGGCTTCCGCCTGACGCTGCGCCTCACTGCCGACTTTGCTCTTCATGATCTTGTCGCGAGGGCCATCGGCAATGATCCTGCCGGTATCCATCACGATGACACGGTCAACAATTGAAAGCACCGAACGCTTGTGAGTCGCCACGACAAGAGTGCGTTTTTCTTCGGTCTTAAGATACTCGTTGAGGCTTGCAAGCATGCGCCGCTCGGTCGCCGTATCCATCGAGCTGGTCGGTTCATCGAAGATCAGCAAATCGGGCTCTTCGATCACCGCCCGAGCCACCGCCAAAGCCTGACGCTGGCCACCCGAGAGAGATCGCCCGCCCTCAGAGACGACGTGATCAATGCCCCGCGGCAGGGTTCGGATAAAGTCCGCCAATCCCGCGATCCGCAAGGCCTCAAGAATCGAAGGATCGTCGATCCAGGGGCACCCGGCGGTGAGGTTCGACCGAAGGGTGCCATAGAGCAGCGTCGCATCCTGCTGCACATAGCCGATGTGAGAACGCAGCTCGGCGGGATCGAGCTGTCGCACGTCAATGCCGGAGACATCGATGCGCCCATCGGTCGGGTTGTAGAGTCCATTCAGCAACCGCAGCAGGGAGCTTTTGCCCGAGCCTATCCGACCGAGAAGGGCGACTCGCTCGCCTGGCTCGATCCTGACATTGATGCCATTGATCACAGGGTCGCTCTCGGGATCATAGGAGAACTTCAAATCGTGGGCGTGAATGCTCGGCTCAAACTCAGCCACGCTGATGTAGCTGGCAGTGGCATCGTCGCGCTCCATCTGCATGTCCATGATCTGATTGAGTCCAGCGAGTGACCGCCGTGACTGCTGTAGGCGAGTCAGGAGAGAAGCGACCATCGCCATCGGAGCCATTGCCCGTCCCGTCAGAATGACACAGGCAATCATTGCCCCCATCGTGAGGTTTTCATTAACCACTTCGAAAAAGGCGAAAATCACAATCCCGGTCGATACCAGATGAGTGATGAAGGCAGTCGAGTTCATCGCGAGCTGCGAGTAGGCGCGCGACTTGATCTCAGAGCGCGAAGCGACTTTGACAGCTTCCTCCATCCGCGCCTGGAGTTGCGATTCAGAGCGGGTCGACTTGATCGTTTCAAGAGCTTGAATTCCCTCCACCACCAATGCCTGTCGCTGGTTTGAGGCCTGATAGCTGTCCCCGACTGCTCGACTGATCGGGATCTGCATGATCACACCGATCAACAGCGCGAGGGCAACTCCCGCGACCAGTGGGATGCAGACCATCGGCCCACCGAGCAGAAAAATGACGCCAACAAAGAGAAAAATGAATGGCAGGTCGACGAGAGCGGCGACTGTCGCACTGGTGAAGAAATCGCGAAGGGTTTCGTAGGAGCGAGCCTGATTCGCCATCGTTCCAGCCGACACCGGGCGGTCGCCATAGCGCATCCCGAGAATGCGGCCAAAAATTTCGCTGCCGAGAATCATATCGATTCGCTGACCGGCACGGTCCACGAAAAATGCACGCACCGTCTTGAGCATGAATTCGAAGACGTAGGCAACGATCACCCCGATCGCGAGAACGATAAGGGTATCGAGCGCCTGATTCGGCACCACCCGATCGTAGACGTTCATCACGAACAGTGAAGACGCGAGCGCCAGGAAATTGGTGACGAGCGATGCCAGCGCGACACGGGAGTAGAAGCTGCGAAATTTCCAGAGCGTTCCCCAAAACCAGTTGTTCCCCAGGGTTTTCGGATTGAAATCAGAGCGCTTTTCGAATCGAAACGTCGGCTTTACCAAAATCGCAATGCCGCTGTAAGCCTGCTCGAGCTGTTTCCGAGAGACCATCTGGCGACTCGCACCACTGGTCAGGACGACGACATCGGCTTGGTCGCTTGCGACTGATTGTACGATGCAGGCCTCATTGTTTTTGAGCAGCAACACCATTGGCATCGTCGCATTTGAGAGCTTCCGCAGCGGACGACGAATCATCTTCGTCTCAAAGCCAGATCGGGCTGCCGCCCGGGCAAAGAGATCGGGGGTAAGAACCCCATCGGCAATGGGCAGACCCTGCAACACACCCTGACGATTGATCGGCCGAGCGTGCACTTTGCCGAAGAACTCAAGCGCCTCAAGTAGGGTATCCGATGGGGGAACATTCATTCACCGACAATATTAATAATTATGAATGATTAATCAATCTTAAATAAATGAATGTTTTGTAAATTTGTGGTTTTTACAGCGAAATTGTCTCCTCAACCCAACTTTAGCCTAAAAATTTTCACTCACTTTGCTTCGCAAAGCGCCTGATTGACCTCTTCAACAACCCCAGACCAATCTGAGAACCGCTTTTGACGAAATAAGCGGACCTCCGGATACCAGGGCGATGATTCGCCCGATTGTCCCCAACGCCAATCAGCTGGGTGATGGAGCATGAGCCAGGTCGGCCGTCCCAAGGTTCCAGCCAGATGCGGAACAGACGTGTCTGGCGTGATCAGCAGATCGAGCTCTCGCAGCACGCTCGCGGTCAGAGACAAATCCGCCAACTCGGGCCCTAGATCCATGATTTGATCCTGCAATCCCA
>JBCCBR010000029.1:0-13222 GCA_039033935.1 Verrucomicrobiota bacterium | reverse complement strand
CGATCGGGCAGCTCGCCGAGACATTGGTCGAGAGCGATCAGCCTCTCTTCGTAGTGAACACTAGCTGATTCGGAAACGTCGGCGATCAGTTCGAGCGCTTCGTCGTCCAGCAAAACCGGCAATCGAGATTGCCCTCGACGCCATTCCATTACCTTGTAGCGGGCTATCTTGAGAGCCCACGCCGCGAAGTCACTACCCGGCTGAAATTCATCAAATTTCCTCCAGAGCAGCTCTCCCACTTCTTGAGTGACATCTTTCGCGGCGGCCCGGTCGTGAGTCAGGGAGACGACAAACCCGAAGAGCCTTGGCTGCGCCTCAAGGAGGAGGCGGGTAAACCGCGCGCCTCGCTCAAAATCAACAGGTTCGCTCGAAGATTGATCCATTCATGAGGGATATGACCTCAAGGACCAATCTGTTAAGCGGAATCTGCTCTTTTTTTGAGTCACCTCTTTCGGTGGTTGCTGATTCAGTCCTGCTTGGCGGCAAAGCGGCTGAAGCGATTTGATAGAATAAAAAACGTTGGGGCCCAGAGTCCGATGAAGATCCCAAAGCGCTCAGCGTGGGCTTTTGACTCAGGCTCTGTCCCTCCCGTAAAAAACCACACGGCGATCGACCCGAGGATAGATGCAAAGCCGAGGACAAAACAAAGTTTACTGAGGAGCTGGTGCTGTTTCGTTTCCATACCTCTCGTTACGAGTATTGCGAGGTATGAGAGGCGACGGCAGAGATGCCACCTAGATCCTTAATGCTCTCGACCTGTTGATTTACTTTTTGATCGTGGAGCTATTGAGAATCGAATATCCACGAATCCGGTTGAGGCCTCCACGCGTTGGAATCTCCGCCGAGAATTTCTTCGACGAGGACACCAAGCGAATCGCCGAATGTATCGATAAAGGCCTTCTCCCCAGCGTCGCCTCGACCTGCCTCAACCAGGAAGCTGGCAAAGTCAGCCGGAGAGCGGCAGAGCTCTGAACGGATCAGAGAGACCAGAGCACGAGAAAAGTAATAGGCGAACTCGTTCAGCTCGGGCTCGAAGAATGCGAGTCCGGTCCACAGCTTCTGAATGTTCTGAGGTGACCAGACTTCTCGGTTGCGCTGTGGTCGAGCCCTCACCGTGAGGGGCTCTTCGTAAGCAGGGTTAAGGATCGAGTCCTCAACATCTTGAGTGATTCCCTCTTCCAGCCACATCGGGAGCTGAAGATGAAACAGCTCCGCATGACAAAGTTCGTGAGCGAGGACTCGCGAGGAAACATCGTGTTGAGCCGTCTCCAGTCCGAACGCCCCATGAAAAACGATCTGAGCGTTTTGAGGGTCTTCGATGAACAGACCGCCGCTCATCGCATAAGTTTCCAGAGAGCTATCGTAAAAGGCTGAGATGTAGCTGTAATAGTGATCGGCTTCTCCAAAAGCGAGAACAGCAAGGGGGTAGTCGCGGGGAGATCCAGCCACCTTCGATAGGCTGGAGCGGACTTGTTTGCCGATTCGCTCCGCGTTTTTAGCAACTCCAGTCTCATGGCCCGTCGGCGCCAGGGTTACGAAGTGCTGCGAGCGCACGACCGAATAATCAGGGAAGCAATCGGCGAGCCGAATGGTCCAGTCGGCGATTGCTAGTGCTCGGAAATCGGACCGATCTTGTTCCGGGACGGAGCCCCTGAGGTAATGCTCGACCAGGTCGAAGCGAAGATAAACACAGCCATTTTCTTCAGGGAACCAGGCCGGGTCGAGCTCGTGTGCATTGAGAGCGCGAGCTTCGACTGGCTCGAAAGCTGAGGGGCGTTGGAAGAGCCTCCGAATCATTGTCGCTGTAAGTCTGGGGCAGCTGTTGCTTTTGTGGCCTCACCAAACCGCAGCAATTTCAGGCTATTGCTTCCCTCTTGCAACTGACTTAGCTTCCGCTCGTATGGTGTGCTCTTCATGGCTCAAAGTGGTCGCAGGCGTCACTCTTCTTGGGTCGATTGCCGAGGTTGCGCGCGCGCAGGCGTTCAACGACTTCGACCTCGCGCCTCACAGCTACTACTCAAACGAGCGTGCCGATCGGATGAGCCTGCTGCTCGCCCGGGTTGAAGCTGGTGACGTTGATCTCGGGACGGAGCGTCAGCTCCCTTTACTGGAGAGACTGCTGGAGGAGCTCGAGATTCCGGTTTCCTCTCAGATCCTGCTCTTTTCAAAGACGAGCTTGCAGCGAAAGTTGATCACCCCATCCAACCCTCGGGCGATGTATTTCAACGACGACACCCATCTCGCCTGGATGCCGGGTGGAAAGATGGAGATCATTTCCTTTGATTCCGAGAGCGGCGGCAGATTTTTCATCGAAGAGTCTCCCTTTCGAGAGCCTGAGCCGATCGTGTTCGATAGCCCCAAGAGCTGTTTTGGATGCCACGGCGGATCCGCCACGAATTACCTCCCAGGGCCGCTTGCGCGCTCAAATTTCACCTCGGAAACAGGCGGTCGTCTCGGATCGGTCGCTGTTCACATTCGAATGAGTCACGAAGTTGCGTTTGAGGACCGGTGGGGCGGCTATTTCGTCACCGGTGCTCCGGCCTCGCTCGCGCATCTAGGGAATAGTTTCGCGCAAAGACAGGATCGGACAGTCTATCTCGACCGCGAGAGTCATCGCGAAATGAATTCTCTCGATGGCTACTTTGATCCCGCTAAATTTCCGGCTACGGGCTCGCACATTGTTAATCTCCTCGTTTTTGATCATCAGATCGAGGCTCACAATCGGCTGATCGAAGCTCGCTACCGGCATCGGCAAGTCGAGTACGAGACCAACAAGTTCGGGCGTGCGATCTCCAAGACTCGGGTTGATACCGAGCGATTTTTTGATCGTCTCGTCGATTATCTTCTTTTCACGGAGGAAGTCCCGCTGACTGGCCATTCGATCGAAAGGAATCCGGCGTTCGAGGAGGCATTTCGAAGTCGTCGAAAGACTGGTCCTGATGGCCGTAGTCTGAGGGACTTTGATCTCGAAAACCATATTTTCGCGAATCGACTCAGCTACATGATCCAGACCCCGGCGTTTACTGATGCACCGCTCGCGATGCGGGAGAGGGTTTACAGTCGCTTGCGGGAAACTCTCGTCGAGAGGGATTCTGGGCGCCATGCCCACGTTGGAAGGATTGAGCGAGAGAGGATCCTTTCCATTCTCATGGCGACTCACCCGGATTTTCTTTTGCCGTCCGATCGGGTAGCGAGTCGCTGATTCGGCTCAAGGGGACCTCGAGTCTAGAGTCGACTATCGAGCCCGATGCCGAGTTCGAAGTCTTCCGTCTTGGTGGATGGAGAACGAGTAAAGACCAGATCAACGCCGACCCCTTTCCAGCGCCGCTGAATCTGATTCTGGAGTGCCGCGGCGCTCTCTCCTCGGTAGAGAATCGATCCAGCTGCATTTTCCCAATCTGATCCCGTGAGGACGGCCTCCAGGTAGGGTCTCAGAGAGTTGTTATACCCGTGAATGAAGAACTCCGTCAGGATCAATGCCTGCGAATATTGCCGCCAGCCGTCGCCGCCTTTTCCATCAAAGACGGTCTCATTCCACTCACGAAGGCCTCGTTCAGAGAATTCTTCGATTGGCCAGAGCTCGAGTCGCCTCACTTCGACAATGCCATCTGTGTCGAGCGCTGAATTTGAAACGTAGTCACGGGCTCTTGTGAGCGTATTTTTAAATTCGAATCGTCCCGGGATTGATTGGGTTGCTGAGAAATACTCAGCGATGCCCTCCGGAATCCAGGCGGGTCCATCTGAGTGAGTCAGGACGGGCGTCAACTGGTGGGTCAGTTCATGCACCAGCAGGGTGTAGCTTTTGCGTTGAGCCAATTGGAAAAGCCCGAATTCACGGCGTAAGTCAAGGCCTTCGAGAGCTGGGACGAAGACATGCACTTCGCGTGAATCGATGCTGTAGAATCCGGCTGAATTAGGCGGGCCGCCTGCCTCCCGGTAGGAGGCGCTGGTGTTATGGAGGAAAACCTCGCGACGTTCGTCAGCTGGTCGGCCCCACTGAAGCGGAAGCGGGACTGAGCGGACGACTTGGTCCATCGCCGCACAAATCGTGACCATCAGCGCCGCGTCGTCGGGATCGACGTCACCCTGGGATTCGATATCGAATTGCCCCGCCTGAAAAAAGCTGCCTCCGGCGCTGTGGGTTGGGCCCGATCGGCTCCGGGTATCCAGGAAAGCGGGCCAACGATCTGGGATCGGGGTCGGCATCGGATAGCCGGCTTCTTCATCGATCGAAGCGAGGTGTGCCTGATCTTCAGCGGACAAACGAGTTTTCGGAAGCCGGTAAACCCGATCTTCCGGGACTACCCGAATCAGGACGTCGAGGTCGTCTTGAGAAACAAACGAAGCGCGCAGTTCCTTCCCATCTGTCGATGTCCAGGTCCGGGGAGCATCAGGTTGGGAAATTCCGTCTGCAGTTGACGGAATGTCTTCGGCGGATTCTCCGACCGTTTCCGTTTTTCGAGGCTCTCGTGAAGTGACCGTTTCGATACCCTGTTCAGCCACGCTTTCAGCCTCAATCGAAGCAGCGGTGGCCGGTTTCTCCAGGCTGAAAAACCAACCAGCCCCAAGTCCCGCCGCAGCGAGCAGAGCGATCAGACCCAGACCGCCGCAACAGGCAAGACGAGAAGAGAGCTTATCCATCTCGAGGACTGTCTGATTCGATCTGGGACGAGTCAATTCCCGCGTGAGGCAACCCACTCCATCAGGAGCCCCCAACTGGCGGGAGACAGAGGCGCTTTGCCGTGTCGATACTCGGTTGCAGCGAGTCGCTCAAGCAAATCAAGTGCTTTGAGAGAAAGGGTTTTCTCCAGAAAATCGGAGTTTGTCTCAAAGACTCGAGCCGTCAGTATCAGGGCCGGGATGGCGTCGTCCTTGTTCATCACCCCATGGGCCAGAATCTCTGCATTGCGAGTCTGCAAACCGAGCCGGAGAGCCTCGACTACTGCTTCGCGATCAGGATGATCGGCTGGAAGGCAGCCTGCTAAGCGCGCGAGTGCGCGCATCATGATGTAATGATAGGGCGCTCTGGCATTGTGAGGATCGAACCAACGGCCTCGATTTGGGCCTTCCCTGAGCTGTCCCGGGATCACTCCAAAGCGAGCCTTTTCAAGAGCAGCAGTCCGATAGGCCTCTTCCCCGGTCACGAGGTAAAACCCCGCGAGCAGATCGACGCTAAAGGCGTTGTAGTTCCAATTGGTGCAGAGCGGAGCAGCGATGGCCCAATCGGCAGCCGCTCTCGCCGAGTCGAGGTAGCTCTTTTCTCGGGTGAGCTGATATAGCTCGAGCATGGCGACCCCGCATTCTCCGTTGTCAAACTGCAGGCCACCGTCGCCGAGATCCTGAAAGATCCAGCCACGACGAACCACCGAATTGAGCTTTCCGGCTCGTTCAGCATGCTCGAGGAAGCGGCTCGCGACCTGCATGGCTCGCGAGTCGGAGGTGTCGCGAGCTGCCGGGAACGGGTAAAGACCAGCACCGGCCTGAGCCTGTGACCAGATCAAAAAAGCCGCTGCATCAGTTGCGAGGGTGAGGCTTTGGGCGGAATCCCCGAGTTCTGCGCGACAGGCTGCGACATTACCGAGAATGACGGACGCGGGCACTCGCAGCGGGCTTTCCAGCTGAGTTGGGTCCGTGCCGACCTCCCACCATCGAATCGCTTCGAGCCGCTCGAACCAAGGGAGAAATCCCCCGTGAGCCTCCTCCTCAGAAAATGCCAATGCGTCGCTCGGGACAGCGCGGTATTGCGGGGCTTCCTCCGGCACACCAGCACGATCGCCAAGCAGCTTGGTTGCCGCTGCAACGATCTCGTGGATCTGCTCGAGGTCCTCATCGAGCATCGCCTCAGCCAGGGCTGAATTGATGGTGCCAAAGTCCAGAGCTGTGCAGCTGCGAATGGGGATCACTGATACGATACCTGCCACCAAAATGAGAAACGGTAGGATCAGAAGACTCGATTGACCGGGATAAATCGGCACCTTCGATCTGCTCTGATCCTCTTTCATTCCCTTATCTCCGGGCATATTTACAAAGTGCAGCGATTCCGAAAACAACAAAACGGAGGCCTGAAAACAAAACAGCCCCGAGCCGTAGACGACTCGGGGCTGCGAGGTTTGTGATTTTTGCTAGGGATCGAGCGCCCTGATGAGCGGTTTGGCAAAGAGATGATTACTTCTTCTCAGCGTTCACCTTTTCGATGATTCCCTCAGCGACGCTCTTAGGCGTCGGCGCATAGTGTGAGAACTCCATCGAGAACTGACCACGACCAGAAGTCATTGTCCTGAGATCTCCGATGTAGCCAAACATATCTGAAAGTGGTGCTTCAGCTTTGACCCGGATCCCCGTTGGGCCGGTATCCTGCGATTGGATCATCCCGCGGCGGCGGTTGAGGTCGCCGATTACGTCACCGACGTGGTCTTCAGGTGTGAAGACGTCTATCTTCATAATCGGCTCGAGGATCTGAGGGTTACCCTTCGGCATCGAAGCGCGATACGCAGACTTCGCCGCAATCTCGAAAGCGACCGCAGAGGAGTCCACTGCGTGATAGGCTCCATCGAGGAGAGTGACCTTCACATCGACAGTTGGGAATCCGGCGAGGACCCCTTTTTCCATCGAATTGCGGAAGCCTTTCTCGATGGCTGGCCAGTATTCTTTGGGGACGTTACCACCCACCACAGTCGACTCGAAGGAGAAGCCTTCACCGCGTTCGACCGGCTCGATGATGTAATCGATCTTACCGAATTGACCAGAACCACCGGACTGTTTTTTGTGAGTGTAGCTGTCTTCGATCCGCGAGGTGATCGTCTCCCTGTAGGCAACCTGAGGCGCACCGACTTCGACCTCGACGTTGTGAGTCCGCTTGAGGATGTCGACTTTGATATCGAGGTGGAGCTCACCCATCCCTTTGAGGATCGTTTCGCCAGTTTCCTGGTCTGTCTCAACGTAAAAGGAGGGATCCTCGCGGACCATCTTGGCAATTGCTTCACCAAGCTTCTCGGAAGCAGCTTTATCCTTGGGTGAAACCGCAATCGAGATCACCGGGTCCGGAAACACCATTGGCTCGAGAGTGGCCGGATTTTTCTGATCGGCGAGAGTATGACCGGTCTGAACGTTCTTCAGACCGACTAGCGCAACGATATCGCCCGCTTGGGCTGTAGTGAGGTCTTCGCGAGAGTCGGCATGCATCTCCACGATTCGACCGATCCGCTCGGTCTTCCCGGTGAAAGTGTTCACCACTGTATCGCCCTTGCTGAGGGTCCCGGAGTAGATGCGCGTGAAGGTGAGCGCACCATACTGGTCATCCATGATTTTGAACGCAAGAGCTCGAAGAGGGCGGTCCGGTGACACTGTGGCTACTTCGCCGGTTTCATTCCCCTCAAGATCAACTTCGGGCTGCGGCTCGACCTCGGTCGGATTTGGCAGGAAGTCGACAACCGCGTCGAGGATGAGCTGGATGCCCTTATTCTTGAATGCTGATCCGCAATAGGTCGGGAAGAAGTCCATGTTGATGGTGCCTTTCCTGATGCACCTTTTGACAGTGTCGATGTCTGGCTCTTCGCCTTCGAGGTAGGCCTCCATCACGTCGTCATCAGTTTCGATGGCGGTCTCGATAAGCTCATTGCGATACTCTTCGAGTTTGTCGACCATGTCTGCCGGGACATCCTCGATCGTGTAGTTTTCGGGCTGGCCGGTGTCGTCCCAGATCCATGCTTTGCGAGTAAGCAGATCAACAACTCCAGTGAAATCGTCTTCGATTCCGATTGGGAGGACCATAACCAGTGGCTTGGCCGCGAGGACATTTTTGATCTGATCGACGACTCGGTAAAAATCAGCTCCGAGACGGTCCAATTTGTTGACGAAGATGAGCCGTGAAACCTCGGACTCGTTAGCGTAGCGCCAGTTGGTCTCTGACTGAGGCTCTACTCCGCCGGAACCGCAGAAAACGCCGACGCCACCGTCGAGGACTTTCAGCGAACGATAGACCTCAATCGTGAAATCGACGTGTCCGGGGGTGTCGATGATGTTAAACCGATGGTCGCCGTACTGTTTTTCGCTGCCAGGCCAGAAACAGGAGGTCGCAGCTGACTGAATCGTGATACCACGCTCCTGCTCCTGCTCCATAAAGTCGGTGGTGGCTGCGCCGTCGTGAACCTCACCGGTCTTGTGGATCTTGCCGGTCAGTTTGAGGATACGCTCAGTGGTGGTGGTCTTTCCGGCATCGACGTGGGCGAAGATGCCGATGTTACGATATTTGGAGAGGTCTTTCATGAAACCAGTGGGTGAGAGCTTTTGATGTAGGCGGGTATAGTTGTTCAAGTCAGTCGGATGGCAACCGGTTTGTTCAGGTCCAGCGAAGCACGCGACCATGAATAATTTGGCCCATTTTTCCCGACCGGCTTCACAAATCAGGTAGGGACGACCGTCCCCGGTCGTCCGCCGATGGTCGTTCCACCGATCAGAGAGAAAAGCCCGCTCCGAAACAGCACGGTGCAAAGCCCCACAGCGCACATTTTCCCCATCACACGACTCAAAACAACTCGAGCTGGCGGGGCAAAACTCGCCGAAAGGAGGCGGTTGAAAGCGCCTCCCGCCGCTTCGCGAGGTGAGTCCGCCTGCGCGCGATTCCAAGCATTTGCTGGATCTGCTCAGCGAGCGGTCCGGAGCCGGTCATACGAGCGCCGAAATCGCTCGAATTGAGTGCTCCGCTTCGGATTTCCCGAATCCGATTGAGGATCAGGTCTCTTCTCTCGGGCCGATGCTGCTGAAGCCACTCGGCAAATAAATCCTTAACCGCGTGAGGCAGTCGCAATACCGTCCCGGATCCAAAAGTGGCTCCCGCCTCAGCGGCTGCTTCGAAAATTGAAGGAATTTCGTGCTCGTTCAGACCCGGAATGATCGGGGCCAGAGAAAGCCCTACCGAAATACCAGCCTCCGCCAGTGTCCGTATCGCGCCGAGTCTTGCCTCGGGGCGGGACGCGCGAGGTTCCAGCAAACCCGCGAGCTTTGCATCCAGCGTCGTAATCGAAACGACCACAACAACGGCCTGATATCGGTTGAGCTCGGCAAGTAAGTCGAGATCGCGCGTGACGAGGGCGTTTTTGGTGATGATCGCGACTGGATTTCGGAAATCTGCAAGCACTTGGAGACAGCCTCGCGTCACTTTGAGCTTTCGCTCGGCAGGCTGGTAGCAGTCTGTCACCCCGCTGCAGGCAAGGCTTTCTGGGATCCAACTGGGGCGCGAGAGGGTTTCAGCAAGTAATTCGGGCGCATTTTCTTTGACGAGGATGCGCGTTTCAAAATCCAAACCACTGCTGTAGCCGAGAAATTCGTGATAGGGGCGCGCGTAGCAGTAGCTACAGCCATGCTCACAGCCCCGATACGGGTTGAGGCTTTTGTTGAAACTGATGTCGGGACTGTTGTTTTGGGTGATGAGACTGCGGGCGTTGTCGGGGATGTATTCGGTGGTGCGTTTCAGCGGACGATAGTCCGGGTCAACCCGAGCAATTTCTTCCCAGTCGGCCTCGTCGGGCTCGGCATGAAATTGCTCAAATCGGTTCGCCGGGTTCGAGGAGGCCCCTCGACCGCGGGTTTGCATCGCAAAACTCATACCGTTCACGTAAACACTAAAATCCGAAGTCGCAACGCAATTTTGAACAGTTAATTCTGAGCTTGATCGTCTTGAGACCTTTGCTGATTGCGAGACTGCGGTTCTTTCTTAGCTTCACGAGACGAGTCGCTTGCGCCTCAGCACCATGAAAGACCCCGATCCCACATCTCCGCAGCGCCGCTATTGGATCCGCCTTCCAAATTGGCTCGGGGACGTCGTGATGGCGATTCCGGTGATTGCGGCTTTGCGAAAGCACGATCCGGAGGTGGAGATCACTGTTTTAGCACAGAGCCACTTTGCGGCTCTTCTTGAGCAGATTGGAGTCGCTGATCGTGTCATTTCGATTCCGCAGAAAGGGGGACTGAGCTACTTTGCCTTTTTCTATGCGCTTCGCCGGGAGCGGCCCGATGCCCATATCCTTCTCACCAACTCCACCCGGGGGGATCTTGAAGCAGTTGTGGTCGGTGCGAAGGAACGGCTCGGAATCTCACGTCGAGGAAAGCGGCGACCGCTTTTGACCAGAACGTGGAGTCTGCCTGAGGAAATCAACGAAGGCAAAATTCACCAAACGAATCTCTGGGGTGAGCTTTTCAGTCACTTAGGGATCTCCGAGGGACTGGATTGCTCTGCACGAGAAATCTTCCCAAGAAAACCCACCAGAGGAAGGCTCGGCCTGATCTGCGCGACGGAAAACTCTCCCGAAAAACGATGGCCGGTTTCGCATTGGAGGCAACTGATCGAAGCGGTGCCAGAAGCAGAGTTCCAGCTCTTTGGCACCCCGAGAGACCTCGAGGTTACTTCCGAAGTTGCGAGCGGCTTTTCCGAGGATAGCGTCGTCAATCGTGCCGGAAAAACCGGGCTGATGGATTTTGCAGAAGAACTTTGCCAATGCGAGGCGGTGATCTGCAACGATACCGGTGGAATGCATCTAGCAAATATGCTGGGTGTGCCGGTTATTGCGATTTTCGGCCCGACTAACCCGATTCGGACGGGCCCCATTTTTGATTCTCCGAAAATAGTCATTCAGCCAAGTGAAACCCCTCCGACCGGAGGGGCTGAAATCGGGAAAGTCAGTGTTGAGCAGGTCCTCCGCGCTGTTTCTGAGATCCAGAAATAGCTTTGAGCGTCGCGAATACGCCGTCATTTTCCGCGCAAACAATGTGAGAGGGATGCTGTCGAAGGTCGGATGGGTGAATTTCCTGAAGACAGACACGATGAATTTATGGAGCTCTTTCTCGAGCATCAGCCGAGGATCTACGGCTATGTCCGAAGCCTGCTCTTCCAGAAGTCTGATGCCGATGATGTGATGCAGGAGACTGCTGCGGTTCTCTGGAGGAAATTCGATCAGTTTGAGACTGGCACCCATTTTGATCGATGGGCGATGAGGACTGCATTTCACCAGGTGCGGAATTTCAGGCAGAAGAAGGCGCGCGAATCAGAAAAGCTTCAATTTTCCGATGAATTGCTCGACATGCTTGGCGAAGAGGCTGAGTCGATCGTCGATGAGACCGAAGAGACTGCGGCGGCTCTCGAGCAGTGTCTGCGGAAGATTCCCGAAAAAGAGCGTCGCATGGTATCTCTTCGATTTGCGGCGGGCGGCACCAACCGAGCCGTCGCGCGAGAGATTGGAAAATCTGAATCCGCTGTGAGCCGACATCTTGGCCGGATCTACGAGAACTTGATGCGTTGTATCGCGTTGCAACTCAAATACGACAGCAATGGGACCCGATAGAACGATGAAGCAGGTACCGAGAATCGATCGAGAGCTGCTCGCTCTCTTCTCAGCTGCAGCGGAAGATCGGCTTGATGCGGAAAAGCTCTCGAAACTTGAGTCAAAGCTATTATCGGACCCGACCGCGCTAGTCCAGTATCTTCGATTTCAGCAGCTCCAGGCACTCCTCGAAGTCTGCCCGCCGGAAAGCAATTCACCTGAGATCGACGCGGCGATGGAGGGGAACAAATTGCTAAGATTTTCGCGGTCTCGGATTCTTCGCCCTCTCGCTGCAGCAGCAGCTGGTGTTGGCATTTGCCTGGGCGTGTTGAGCTTCCTCGCTTCGCCTTCGGGCGGGAAGGCTGGCAGCCCCATTGCAACCCTGATCATGGCCGAGGCCTGCGTCTGGGAGTTGCCGCGAGACGGAGTGGTCGAAGGGTCGAGGATTTCACCGCAAAAGCTGCGGCTTTCTTCGGGAACGGCAGTGATTCGATTTGACGGTGGGGCGGAGATCGCGTTGTCCGGTGACGCTGGTGTGGCCTTGCTGTCACCGGGGAGCGCAGAGATCGATCGAGGGCAAGTCGTGGTCCGGGCCGAGAGCGGGGCCGATGGGTTTCGGCTTGGGACCCCCGCCGGTGATTTGATCGATCTCGGCACCGAGTTCGCGGTTCGGGTTACAGAAGAGGGCTCGACCGAGTTGCACGTCCATGAGGGAGAAGTTGCTTCGGGTGACGAGGTTGTCAGCGCGGGTCATGCTCTGAGGTGGGCTTCCGGCGAAGGTAAAAATTTTGCAAGAGGCGGCAAGCCGACGGTGATTGATGCCCCGCGATTCCGCGACTTGGTGAAGCGAGCCAACCCGCGGGAGCGACCCGATCTGATGCGCGTATACGAGGGCTTTCATGTCGGAGCCGGAACCTACGATCCAGCAGAATTCGACGGAGGCAAAGGCTGGGCTGGTTCGTGGAGACTGAGACGTCCCGAAGAGCGCGGACGACACAACGCCGACACGTCGGAAGAGATGGTGATTGATCACGGCGCGATGGAAGTGACCTGGCCAGTCCGCGGTGGTCGTCTCGGGATGCTACAGTTTCCTGCTGGCCGGAATATCCGGGTTAGGGAGATGGCCCAACCGATCGATTTTGGGCGTGATGGAATCACTTATTTCAGCTTCCTCGCAGCGGAAGCTGCAGAGGTGGTAAAGCCGGAAGCAGGCAAACCGAGTGAAGCAGATCCGGGCGAGGCTTGGAAACGGAAGCACGATTTTCGATTCACGTTTCGCTCATCCGAGGACTATTTCGGTGAGAGTCTCAGCTTTGGTTGGTCCGAGAAACGAAGACCTCGGATTCAGGCTGGCTTTGCCGCGTCTCACCAAGCGATCCGACGGTTGCCCGCTGGCGAAACGGTGTTTCTGGTGGGAAAAATCATTCATTCGGAGCATCAGCCTGATCAGGTTTTTTTCCGATTCTACCGAGTCGACGAACCGCTCGATTTCGCTGAGCCGGCTGAGTGGGATGTCGAGGCTCGTGACTTCGATCTCGACTCAGAGTTGAACCTCCTGCTCCTTACCGCCGAAGGTGCCACGGTGCGATTCGTTGATGAAATCAGGATTGGTCCTTCGTGGCGCTCGGTCACACCAATCGATAGGAAAATCCGATCCAATTCGGAGGATAATTCGTGATCTTTGGTCAGGAATCCCTCCGAGCGCGGAAATCCTGAGGCTTTCTTTTACTAACCCCCGTCTGATGTATCGCTTGCTCCTGATAGGATTGCTGATCGCAAGCACGATCTCAGCTCGGGCTCTACCGCCGGAGGATGTCGACGTTTTCCTGGACCAGCATTGCTACGACTGTCATGACGACCTCACTTCAGAGGCCAATCTGAACCTACTCGATCTTGCTTTTGATCCT
>JBCCBR010000028.1:0-13311 GCA_039033935.1 Verrucomicrobiota bacterium | reverse complement strand
GCAACTGGCGGAGGCGCTCAACAATTCCGCGTCGAGCGCATCGGGATCTGTTATCCCATCTGGCATCGACTACAGCACCACCGTATGGGCTGCCGGATCAAGCGGTGGCGTCGATTACGTGCGCGTTGTGTCGGGGCCGATCCCGGCCACACTCGATCTCGTTTCCGTGCCGGCCAGCATCCCGGTCTCTGCAATCTAACCTCAAAATAAACCTACAAAACACCATGGCCCAAAAAGCTAATTCTTCACCTGGCACTCGTAAGAGCAGCCGCCAATGCGGCACTGCCTCGCTCGAGTTTTGTCCCACCGACACCACCCCGATCACCCTCCAAGACATCGTCGATGCGATCGTCGCGAATGGTGCTGCGTTCGAGGACGGCACTGCCGTCGCTGGATCAGTCATCGGCACGGATCTGAACATCGACGCGATCAACATTGTCGCGCACGACACCGGCGTCCGCTCGAATGACACGCTCACCAGCTCTATCGTCGAAGGCGATGAGTGCGGCGTGCTTATCACCAATAATGGCTCCACGATTTTCGCGGAGGCCAACGAGGTCAAGAGCACCGAGTCGGTTTACACCGACTTTGCGATCGCGGCGGATGCAGGCACTTCCTGCTTTCAGGTCGACGTGACCTTCGAGTCTGCGTAAGGCGAGAGCCTTTTCATTGAGTCGCCCGCACAGCAACAGCGCGGGCGACTCCATTGAGAAGACACCCTTCGAATGCCTCCGAAATCGTCCAGCACTGCGGGTGGGAAAAGATCTCAACCCATTGTTTTGCCAGCACCGGTCGTGAAAATGAGCGGCGAGGGCGACACGGTTCAACAGGCGCTTTTGTCGGGTCAGCCCATACCCGTCCAGCGGCTTTTCGTGACGCTATCCGACGCCCCGGCTGCGCTTTACGACGACGCGGATCTCGACGCTCGCATCGAGCTCTTGCGATATCGGCGCCGAAAGAGCGACCGCCGGCAGCGAGGGTTTGTCCATCCAGCGCACTGGGTGGGAGCATCAAACCCCGTCGATGACGGTCGCCGCACTCGAGGGGGCGGCCAATACGACGACAATGGCAACCCTCTCCCCGACCGCCCCACCGAGTTCCCGCTTCTGGGTCTCGACGACTGGGAGCGCATAGGGCCGATCACGCTGGCGAGCTATTTCCGCCAGTCGACTGTCGACACCGACAATGGAGGCCTCGGGCCTATTTGGAAAATTACGGGCGAAACCTCTGACGACAGCTACATCACTACGACGGCGCAGTCGACCGGACTAGCGCCTCGCTACAACAATGCCCGCCTGATCCTCTACGTGGCATTTCGTGTCACCATCGCAGACCCTGATGGCGACGGGACGCTAGGCGACCGCATCGCCGGCCCCGAGTCGCGAGTCGTCGCCGTGAGCCCGACCCCATATCCCATTTACCCGACCGCGTCGGGTGCCGCCTACAAAGCCCCTGAGAAATTGGTGACTACCTTCGCTTCTGGGGCGCGCAGCTGACGCATGAAAACCCAACACCCTCAGCTCTCCGGTGGTGGCTCTGGATCAGGGGCCGCTCTCCGGAATGGCCCTGGAACAGGGGACGCTCTTTGGGGTGGCCCTGGAACAGGAGCCGCCACCCGATAGCTGAACAGCGAAATCCCGACCATGGCAAACAGACGACAATGGAATGCAGCCGGCGGCACCCTCGTAAAGAGCTTTGAGTCAGTCGACCAGCGCCACGTCAGTGCGACCGGCGCGCTGAATGGTGGATTCCAAGACGCTCAGAACGGTTCGGTGAATGCAACAGCGCTCACTGTCACGAACGGCAACGGCAACAACGAAGGGCCAGGAAATCGCTACACCATCACTTTTCCCGCTCACCCCGACGGCGCGAACTACGAACACTCGCTGGAGGCCTACGACGACAACGGGCAGCCCAACGGACTGATCGACGCGGTGCTCGCGAAGACCGCGACGAGCATGACCTACGTTTTCAAATCTGGCGACGATGGCGGTGGTGTCGACGATTTTCGCCGTACCGCTCACGATGTCGTCATTCACGGCAGCCAGACCGTGCTCGCAGACGTCGATCTTGTTTAATTGCCTTTTCCCATGAATCGCCGCCTCAATCGACCTTTCGCCGCCGTGCTTACCCGCACCAACCAAGAGCCTGACCGCGAGACTGCCGGCCGCCTCAGGGAGCAGCTCGCGACCGTGAACAAAAAATGCGAGGCCGCGAGCGCTCGACTCGCCGCCCTCACCGAGCGTGTCACTGAGGCCCTCCGGCAGCTGAGCCGACTGCAGGCGCGCTACGAAGAGATCCAGCGCGACTTCGACCGCTACAAAGCCGCGAACCCCTCCGGCGGCACCTCGACCACCACTCCCGATCAAAACAAGTTCGATCCCGAGAAGTGTAAAGCCGATATCCTCGCCGGCGACCCACCCGATCATTTTGAGCTTTCCCGCAAAACCACCGTCGCGACCGCGCACGAGATGGCGAAGTGGGTCGGCGTCACACCCGAGCCAGATCGCAAAAACGAGACCTACATCACTTGGCGAGTCTTTGTGCAGCTGCTCGGGATCGAAGAGGCTGCCAATCGTGCCGTCACCCGCTGGCGCGCCCGCAACTACAGCGCCGCCCAGATGGCCCGCGAGACCAGCGGGCGCGGCATGTGGGAGATCGCCGATTACCTCGGTGTCGCCCACCCCACTTCCAAAGCTGAGGGCCGCAATGCGACTCGAGTGCTGGCGTGGATCCGCAGTCAGTAGCGACTGCTCGGAATTCTGCAACAACGCAGCGGCATCCGTAAATCTCGGTAACCGTCACCAACATGACGGTCCAACTCACGCGCCAGGCAGACCCGATCGCTCGTCTCGACTTGCCGATCGAGCTGACGAACGGCAATGAGGGCCGCACCCGGCATTACAAAAAGTCGCACAGCCAGCGGAAGAAATACGAGTCGATCATTTCCCTGATTGGCGGACGGCGTACCCCCTTCGATCATCCGGTGGTGGTGGTCGTCACGCGGATTCTTGGACGCGGGCAGGCGAAGTGGGATGCATCGTCATTCTTTCGCGGGAACTACAAAGAGATTGAGGATGCGATGGTGGCGCTGGGTTGGTTCGCCGATGACTCGCCCAAGTGGATTCCTCTCGTCATTGCGGTGCAAGACGGCAATGCCCGTAAAGGAAACGTGCGCGCCGAGCCATCCATCCGCATCGAGATTTTCAACGCTGTTGATATTGAGCTGTCATGAGCCTTGCGATTCATTGCGACCACACCGAGCTCGTTGAGATCTCTCAGCTCGTCCGCAACCCGAGGAATCCGCGGAAGCATCCCGAGGATCAGATTCGTCTTTTTGCTCGCATCCTTCAGGAAAACGGCATCCGCCGTCCTGTGCGTGTTTCGAATCGCAGCGGCTACATTACCAGCGGCCACGGCCTCACCGAGGCACTGGAGCTGCTCGGTGAGACGCACGCCCCAGTCGACCGGCAAGACTACGCCAACGAGGCCGAGGAGCTCGCCGACCTCTCTGCCGACAATCGCCTCGCTGAGCTCGCCGAGGACGATGAGGCGCAGCTCATCCAGCTCGCCGAAGAGCTGCTCTTGATGCGGAGCGATCACGATCCCATCGCGAGCGGCTACACCGAGACCGAGCTCGCCGACATCCTCGCGCTCGCTGAGCAAGGGGGGGAAGAAGAGGACCCCGAGCCAAAGCCCGATCCCCCGTCGCATGGCAGCCTGCTCGATCTCATCGCGAAGTCTGCCCAGATCGACGCCGACGAGATCCACGACTACACAGTCAAGGTCACCTCTCAAAAGCCGCTCGTGTGGAAAGTCGAGAGGGCGAAGCGGGTGATTAAGCTGATGGCGGGGTGAGTGATGGTGCTGGTGAAAAATAAACAAAACACATGAAAAAAGCTTGCTAGAATTCAAGCTTGTGTTATGTTTTATTCATGAGCGAGACCAACATCAAAGGATACATTGAATTCAAGGCAATCCAGTTTTTCCGCCTTCGTGGCATTACAATACCCTCTGATTCTGAAGGGCAAAAAACTTTGCTGGCTACGATCCCTCAAAACATCAAGAGGCAGTGGGCAAAAGAGCTGATTGATCTGGGAGCATGAGCCACGGAGGTAAGCGTGAGGGTGCGGGGCGCAAGCCCCGGAAAACCCCTTTGGAAGCGATTACAGTTAGAATCGAGCCAAAGTATGCCGAAAAATTTCGAGCAATCTGCAAAAATAGTAATCGAAGCCAGGCCCAACAAATCACCGAATGGATAGAACGAGCTCGGTTATAGGCAGCCAACGGAAAGAATAACGAGCATGTGTGAAACCAACGCCTTAGGTCATCCTGTCGTTCTCCTTTTGATGGAGGCATCGGGAATCGAGAATGCGGAATGTCTTAACTGCCAGAGCTGCCACTATGTCAGCGACGGGGACTACGGGGAGCATCGCTGGCACGAGTGTTCCGAGGTTGAGCGGTATCAATACCTCAAGTCATTCCCATTCAAGAAAACCATGGATTGCTGGAGACCCGATTTTTTTGCCTCCAAGTTTGCCGCCGAAGATTTCGACCCTGAAGAGGGAACCCAATACGAGGATCGCGTCCGATTATTCAACAACGCTGTGGACCCAATTCTCGAGGATAACAGCCAAGATCGGGAGCGGCGATAGCCATCTCTCCGCATCGACCTGTTCTCGCACCTACCATTTGACACCCCTGCACGATTGCTGACCTCCCTGCCCGAGTCTTGCTAAAGCACCCCGACTACCATGACTCAAGCTGCCATCATCGAAGCTCTCGCCGAGGCCACTGGCCTTTCCGCAAAACAAGTGCAATCCGTCTTGCGCGCTCTGCGCCGACTGGCGATCTCGCAGCTCAAGGATGTCGGGCAGTTCCGGCTTTACCGCTTCCTCAAATTCTCGACCTCGACGCGCCAGGCGCGTCAGGGTCGCAATCCGCGAACCGGCGAGGCAATCGCAATTCCGGCGGGTCAATACGCCAACGTGATCGTCTCCAAAACTTTTCGAGACGATCTCAATGGCGAATAGCGCCCAACTCCTCAAAACCCTCCACACCACCACCCCCTTGACCGATAAGCTCGTCATTGCGGCGGGGTCTGCTGGGACACTGCTCGGCAGCGCCGTCACTGATTTTCTCAACGACTGGTTTACCGTCGGCATCGCCGCTCTCACCATCGCGATCTTCGTGCCTCGAGCGACGATCGCTTGGATGGACCTGCTCGACCGTCGGCGTCGGAGAAAGCGAGCCGAGACCGAGGCGGGCGATGATCTCCTCTGAGGATGGCGACTGGGAGGATGAGGAGTGGATCGAAGAAATGCTCCGCCGGGTCGAGCACGACCCCGCCGGCCAGGCGATCGATACTGCGATCGGATTCGCCCACGGATTGATCGCCGAAGGCTACTCCCCCATCGTCGTGATCTACGCGCTCAATTTCGCAGCGGCCGACGTCCTGGCCCAAATGCTCGATGAGTCTGACGAGAAATGATCCGAGCTGGCCTACGATTCGACACGCGCCGGCTCGGTCGAGCCATCACCGCACTGGCGCGTGAGACCGGTGCCGACATCCCCGGCGAAATCAACAACGCTGCGAAATTCGTGGCGATCAATGCCTACCGCGAAACCAAGCCGGCCGGCGTCGCCAATATCCGCCGCGAGCTCGCGGCGGTCGGTCGCAATGGC
The DNA here is from genome assembly GCA_039033935.1 of Verrucomicrobiota bacterium. Lineage (GTDB taxonomy): Bacteria > Verrucomicrobiota > Verrucomicrobiia > Verrucomicrobiales > DEV007 > Arctic95D-9. The sequence goes on along the minus strand of JBCCBR010000028.1, from coordinate 7,626 downwards.
CTGACCCTCGCCGAGAATATCGTGATGAAGCGGGCGAAGTCGACCGCTCAGCGGATGAACCGTGCCCAAGTGAAGGCGGAGGCCCGGCGACTGATTGCCCGTCGTGCGAGCAGCTCGAGCTACCTGCGGGCTGGATTCATCCCCGCCTTTCGGACCTTCGGCTCTCGTGGCGGTGGTGCGGCCAATAAATTTGCATCTCCGCCGGGATCGGCGCGTGCCGCGAGGCGGGGTCGTCGTCCGACTGCCGTGATCAGCCACTTCGATCGTGGCATTGTCGAGCAATACCCGGGAGTGCTGCGGCGCGCCGTCAACCGTCAGACTCGATTCCTCGAGCGCACGCTCGCGAGAAAGATCGAGGCGCGGGCGAAGTCGATCGGCTTTCGAACCCGCCGATAAAGCCTGCTCGGATTTAAGCGAGGGCAGAGCCAGACCTCGCCACTTAGACGAAAGAGTAGATCCAGCCACCAGAGCCCGACTCCCTGCGGCCCTGGTTAACTTAACCGATCTCTGCACAAAACGCCCTGCGGACACGGCTCTGGTGGCACCTCACGACACACCATGAACCAAGCTCACGCTCTACTCGCCCGCGCGGCCGACGCTGCATTCGATACCTTTGGCGAAAATGCCGAGGGACAGCGGCTCGTGTTTCGCTTTGCGGGGAAAGAGTTCGACGTCATCCAAAATACGATCCCTCGCGAGTCCGAGGACGTCGCCGCTGGATTCGTGATCGGTGGCGGGGGGGCCATCAGCGTGCCGCTGAGCACGACGCCGAAAGGGCGGGCTGGCATCCTCACTTCTCTCGGCCGCCTCCCCCACCCCGGCGAGCGCGGTTGGCTCGGTGCCGACGGCACCGATGGGCAGATCGTCAAGGTCGGTCTCGTCACCAGCTCGCACGGTTCGAATCTGGCTCAGGTGGAGCTGGAGATTTCTTCCTGAATCAACCCATTTTGCTATGTCCCTTAACCTTAACACCGTCACTATCGCAGGTCACCTCACGCGAGATCCCGAGCTGCGCCGCACCACCAATGGCACCGCTGTCACCGAGATCGGTGTCGCGACGAATCGACGCTACACCGACTCGAGCGGTCAGCAGCACGAGGATGTCTACTACGCCACGATCACCTTTTGGGGTCGCGCTGCCGAAACGATCGAGAAACACTTTCACAAGGGAAAGCCGATCTACGTCGAGGGCTACTTGAAAAACGAGGAGTGGACCGATCGCGAGTCGGGCGCCAAGCGCAGCGCAACGCGCATCGTCGCCAAGACGTTTCAGTTTTTGCCAGACGGCAAGCGCCCGAGCGAACCTGCTGCGGCGTCACCGAGCCATGACTCCGATCCCTATTAGGTCGGCGGTCAGTCGGGTGGGTCGTTGGTTTGCATTGCAGTTCATCGACTCGGCCCCTCCAGCCGATTACGAGAGCGTACCGATCGAGTTTCTCCAGAATCATTCCGAGGATCCTTTCGTGATGACCTTACTCACTGAGTGCTTCGATGCGTGCCCTCCAGGCGACAGCACCGCGTGGGCGCTTGCCGACTTGCTGGCCTGCGAGCTCCGCCACCGCCAACCAATCCAGAGGGACCCGCGCCGCGACAACATCGTCGAGTTCCCGGCCTCTTGACACTCCCCAGTTTTGATGAGCGATCCATCTGACCCTGACTGCCACAATTGCCGCGACTGCAAAGTGCTGAACTTTTTCTCGGAGCTGCTCTCGCCGATGCGCCGGCGTGATCACCGCCGCTGGGAGAAAGATACGCTCACCTGGTGGGCTCCTGCCGATCAGCCCGACTTTCTGGCTGCGATCAGCGTCGGCATTGAGCGTTGGCGCCCTGCGATCGACATCGACTTTATCCGAGTCGACTCGGCAGACGATGCCGACATGGTCTGCACCCTTGGCAAGATCGATGGCAATGGACAGACGCTCGCCTACGCCTATTTCCCCGACAAGCGAAACGGCCCGCTCGCAGGCGATGTCGTCTTCGACGAAGAAGACTTTAAGAGGCTATCCCACGAGGGCCGCATCGAGGTGCTCGCCCATGAGTTTGGCCACAGCCTCGGGCTCGATCACTCCGGCGAGGGCCAGCGGTCACTGATGGCGCCCTACTACGCGGGTGATGAAAATGCCGGCATGCTCTGGCAGCTCGATCGTGAGCGGATTCAGGGAAAATACCCACCGCGCCAGCTCAAAGGCAGCTAAGCCACAGCCATGGACCCCTCGCCCCAGATCATCCGCTATCTCCACGCCGGTATCACCGAGGCGACTCAAGGCGTGCCCTTTTTTCGTGGAGTCGATTGGTCAATGACGTCAGGCACCGAAAAGCTCTCGCGCCCCTATGCGGCGATCACGGCTGACGACTCGCGCGAATCGCCCGACTCGTCGAGCAAGTGGGAGCTCCCGATCGTCATCCGCCTGACTCAGGACCGCTGCCTCGAGAGTCCGGAGACTCCGCCCGAGAGCGACGATGCGATCCATGCCGCTCGCGAGCTCGAGTTTGGATCTCGGGTGCTGACCTTGATTCAGGATCTACTTTTCAGCCGTTGCAAAGCGGGAGAGCGCCTTCAGTTTGGCCCGCTGCCGGCGATCGATGGCCTGCCGCATAGTCCGTTTTCTTGGTGGCTGATTGATATTGGTGAGCGCAGCTACCGCCGGCTCGTCGACGAGACTCTAACTGATGCCTTCGAGGCCGAGGTGAGATTTACGCTCACGCTCACCCGCTCCGCTTAGGCTTTGCGTTTGACACTCGCTCAGCGGCATGAGCACTGCCGCCGATTGTCGAGTGAACTGCGGAACGCCTCCATCTGGCACCTGCCAGCCCGAGGACGGCACCATCGCGCCGACTTCCGTGTCGACTTCGTTTTCGCGTGATTTCACCGACTACACAAACGACGACGGCTGCATTTACGCTCGTGAGGGCATCAATCCCACCGCGTCGATTGAGTTCAGCGCCAAGCTGCTCGACAAGACCAGCGGCCTCGGGGCCATGCATGTCGGAGACAACATCTCGGACCTCGGCATCACGCTCAACAACTACTCCGGCATGTGCCGCGGCTTCGATGCCAACACCGGCTGCATCATGCTCGAGGAGGCCGGGAACGAGTGCTCGGAGGGCGAAGAGCCCACGACCACCATGACTTTCACTCACCTGCCACACGTCACCGTTTAACCTCATGGGCACTTCCAAAAATCCAATCAACTCCGTGACCATCCTCGGTCTCATTTCCATCCTCATCGGCTTCGCCGGTCAGTTTTTTCCGCAGATCCCCGTCGAGGAGATCGAAGGGCTGCTCGACTGGGTGAAAGTGAATTGGGATGTGCTTGCTCAAGGCATCGGCCTCGTCGTCGCGATCATCGGGCGCGCTCGTCAGGGCGACCTCGATCCTGCCGCGCCGATCACTCGAAAGGGGTTCGCCGTCACTCGCCGGTAGTCCCCTGCTCGGATTTGTGCGCAGCGCGATTCGTCTTCCTGTTTCCGCCTAGTCTTTGACCATGAGCGAACTTTCAACCGCCACCGCCTCGGACCTGCGCAACAAGCTGCAGAGCGAAAAGCAGATCCTTGATACGCGGATCCCGATGCAAGAGGAGCAGCTCGAGCAAAACCGAGCGCGCCTCGCCGAGATCGAGGCCGACATCAAAGCGTTGGGGCCGGCTCCGCAGACACGCACCAGCGACGCATCGAAGCCATCGGCAAGATCGAAAGACTGATATTGCACTCCTAATTCAGCAGGCAATCACGAGCCGTCATGCTGAGAGAAAAAGTCCAGTCCCAGCCGATCGCGCGGACCGATACGGCAGCCGAGGCGGCCAGCTATGCCACTTTTGGTTGTCCCGTGTGGACCAAGCCGCTGCTGGTTCAGTCGGGAACGAAGGATCTCGATGAGATCCGCCGGCGCGGTAGCTACGAGCTCGACCCCGCGCACCCGATCCCGGCTGGCTACTGCGATCGGCGCAATACCTGGCACACCACGCTATCGGTCAGCAAGATCCGGAACGACTTCCGCTCGGGCCTGCTCGCAGCTCGTGCTCCGTATCACCTGCTCTTCGCGATGGCGAGCGCGGCTGTCAATAAGCGTAAGCTGCTGCAGGGCCACTGCCAAGAGGCCAAGCACTTTGTGATGTTCGCCGCCCCGCCTGCCGACGAAACCGATCTCGCCAACATAGCTGCGCCCCCTTACGTGCACCAGGGATACCCGCAGCACGAGATCTTCGAGGATAGCGGCGAGGCTGCAGGTGCGGGCTCCTATTTGGGGCCCATCCAGCCCGAAAACCGAATCCACGTCGAGGGCCCTGACGAGGCCGTCGCACTGATCACGGCTGGCTACACCTTCGACCAAGGCACGACGATCTACCGCCGCGACGGCAAGAAGATCTATCTGCGCCTCACCTTCGACAGCAAGAGCGGCCCGGGCATGCTGGACCATCACCTCCGCATCATGCGTGGCGAGGTGTCCGATCTGATCAAAGGCGACCTCGCCTCGGTCAATGTCAGTTTCGTGCATCGATTCCTGATCAATGCTCGAGTGCTCGCCGGCACCATGCGCACGGCCTACCAGGGCGACGAGGCCCTTGGCTTGATTGTGCAGCCTCACCAGCTGCAGCGCCGCGGGCGATCGGGTCGGCGCACCGGTCTCGTCGAGCGATTCGCCGCCGGCAACATGGGGGCCGTCGAGGGCTCGATCGATAAGCTCGTGAAGCACCTCGGCATCCCCAAGCGCCATTTCTGACCATGAGCGATCAGTCACCTACCCAGCTCAAGATCGACGACTGCATCGCCCGCCCCGACTGGCCGGCCGGCCAGTGCCTGCAGGTCCGCCACATCACGCCCGCGTTTATCACGCTCGCGGCTCCGATGGTGGATGAGCAGCGATGGACCAAGCGGATCGCAATCCTGCGGCCTTGGCGGGTCGAGGCTGAGATGGGCCGGGGCCAGTGGGTAAAGGTAGCGGATCCGAGTAAGACTGATGACTGAGAGGATAACAGATCAGCTGCCGCCGGTTCTTGATGCCTGCTGCGGGTCGAGGATGTTCTGGTTCGACAAGAAAGACGATCGGGCAGTGTTCGTGGACAAGCGACGTGAGACGCACCTACTGAAAGACTCCAGCAGCAGCGGCGGCGTCAGAGAACTCGTTGTGGATCCGGACATGCAGGCCGACTTCACAGCATTGCCGTTCGATTCCGAGTCATTTGCTTTGGTCGTTTTCGACCCGCCGCACTTTCAGCGGAACGGGTCGAGCGGCTGGATGGCTAAAAAATACGGCACTCTTGAGGGCGATTGGCGAGAGCTGCTGCAGCAAGGCTTCGAAGAGTGCTTCCGAGTCTTGAAGCACGAAGGCATTCTGATTTTCAAGTGGTGCGACGATGAGATCCGGGTCTCGGAGATATTGGCGCTGACCCCCGAGCGACCGCTTTTTGGCCACAAGAGCGGGAAGCAGCAAAAAACTCACTGGATCGCATTTTTGAAACAAACCAACTGTGACCACCCACCCAGACCATGAGAGAGGAGAACCTAGCTCAAAGAGAAGCGCAAGCCGAACCGAATAGCGCCGGAGAACTGGCGGCGGGGTCTGGGTCGGGTGTGTCCGAATTATTCGCAGAGCGCGATTCTCCATCCTGCGGTGACGGCAAGACTTGCCGGTTTCTCGATTCGCCGCGATGCCCTGAATGTGGCTCGACCCTGAATACCGATGGCAAGTTTGTGTGGTGCTCTTTTGTCGGCGATCGACGCCGAGGCATAAAGGCGTGCGATTACGGAATCCGATCGCGAGTTACTGCGGAGGAGATCAACGAACCGAGTGACGATGCGTCAGGCGTTGATAATCGGCGACTGGTTGCTTTTCAACCAGGGTTTGCTGCAGTGGGTCGACTTGCTGATCGCCATCAATGGGCTGCGGCAATACTGGCAACTTTAACGATGCCAATTTGGATACTTCCCTTTGCTGGCGTCGCGCTGCTCTGGATGATTGTCGCAGCAGTAAAATTAGCGATTTTCGGAGATGACGACGATCACTTTTCTTATTGAGGAGGCGGCGGGGTGCTGCCAGCCCCTAGCAATCAAAATAGCTATGGAGATCGAACTATATCTACTCAAATTCTACAAGCGATCCAACCAAGGTTGGAGGCTCTCGCTATTAGAGATCCAGAATTTCAACAACGGTGCGAACTGGTTTCTCGCCTGTCTCGACTATTCGCATCGCGGGGTAAAAGTGTCTTTTTCTGGATGCTAACCAACTCTGACCACCCACCCGGACCATGAGAGAGGAGAACCTAGCTCAAAGAGACGCGCAAGCCGAACCGAATAGCGCCGGAGAACCGGCGGAGGGGTCTGGGTCGGGTGGTGATTTTCGCCCGGGGAGTTGTTCGGCACTGGAGGACTTGGCGCAATTGATTGGTATCCCTGCCGACGAACTCCGCGAAAATGCGAGGGAACTTGTTTACATGAAAATAGGATTCCAACCTGGTGACAAGGTTACAATAGGCGAGTCGAGCGAGTTTCAATACGAGGTCGCGAATATCAAAAAATTTCCTCACGGGTGGCTTGTCGGAATCTACGACGAACCCCCTGGTAAACATGTCGATTTCTGGCACCCGTCGTCTCTGTGTCTGGTGCCGAACGATAAAGATATGCCATGAGCGAAGCGCAATTGGAATCATCGGCTTGTTCTAATCCGACTGCTGCAACCATCAGGAAGCGCCAGCGTCAGGAGATCATGGAGAAGTTGGAAGGTCAGATTGCGAACTACCCCAAACCGGAGCTAACACTTGCTGACGCGCTTGAAATTGCTCGGGAGGCCTACGGTCTACGCGGCTATCAATTTGCGAAATTACTAGGGATGCCGAAAACACGATACTCCGAAGTTGTGAATGGATCACGCGGACTGACTAAGAGCGCAATGATTAAGGCGTTTCGCGTGGGCATCCCTGCATCCGTCATCCTGTCGGATCAGAACTAGCGCTTGATCTCACGCAGGAAAATAACACTTATCACAGTCCCCCCTTTTGACCCCACAACACCAAGCAAACCCAATCATACCCTCATACCATGGCCATTGAATTCCCAGCAGACGAAGAGCTCGGCACCTTCGACGACGCTACCGATCCCGAAACCGCAACGGCGCACCTTAACGCTCGATCTGATAAAGCGGTCGAGCGGGCGACGACATCGACGGTGAGCTACAAAGGCAAGCGCATCTACCCGATGAGCCTGGCGATCCAGGGCATCCTCAGCGCGCTCACTGGTGACCGGAGCGACGCTTTTGGCTATGCGGCGCTGCTGATGCTGCTGACACTCCCGCCAAAGAAGCAAATCCAGCTGTGTGCCCAGCCTACCGAGCGAGTCCGCCTCGCCGGTCTTCAGTTTCAGGAGGAGCACCACATTGCTCGCGTGTCTGACATTCCCGATGAAGTCCGAGACCACATTCAGGACTTGCTCGACGACATCCTCATGCTTGAGCCCGAGCCAGACAGCGACGACGAGGGCGACGACGAGGGAAAGTAGAGGCGCGTCCGTCGTCGCGGGCGCAATATCTCTTCATCCTGAATCGAGCACTCGGGGCCAACGGTGATCCGACCTACCTCTTGCACTACCCGATCATCCTGGCCTGGCAGGCGATCGCGAGCTACTGGGTGCTCG
>JBCCBR010000027.1:0-13469 GCA_039033935.1 Verrucomicrobiota bacterium | reverse complement strand
GTCGGAGCGATTTTCGCAAGAGGAGAGGCGTCCCCCATGATCACAGCCTTGAAGGCGGCATTTAATTCGTCCTGTAGTCCCGAGCATCGCATCAACGCATCGCCCGCGCGATGTCCGGCCTCCACGAGATTGACCGCTTTTTCTCCGGCTTTTACCACCACGGTGGGGATAAGGTGAGAGTACTCATCGTCGGCGAAAAGCGGCTCAATACGGTTGGCTTGGGAGCCTACCGTATCGACAAGACATACATTTTCTTCGGGCCAGAGTTCGTCTTTCCTAGGTCTTGGGTCGATGTTGTATCCACCGGGAAAACCATCCCCCGACGCAAACGTGGGCGGAAAAAGGACGCCGTCTCGGCCTTCGACGGGCGTGAGGTGTTCCCGGAGAACAAGAGCAGCGGGGCCGCCGGTGCCTTCTAGCCAGTCGTCGAATTGTTTGATGTCGCTCATAATGTTGTTGTCGGATTAGTTTGTTTGGTTCGCGAATAGGAACGATTTCAAGTATTTGGTTCGGTAAAGAAGGCGGAATCGGAAACGGGCGGTGCCAGGTAGGGTGATAGAAGAATTAACAACCTGGCTGGCGAAAATCGGGCCGGCCGGAGTCGACCAGAGTTGGTAGCTGAAGTCGTTCTTCTTTTCCCCGTGTCCAGGTCGGAAACGCTGCAAGCCGGTGAATGCGAGAAACTCGACCAGCGGTCTAATCGGAGCGGTCATTCCGAGAGGGTCACGGCTGAAGCCCAAGTCGAGATCTCGTCCGAGCCGTCCGAGTTCTGCGTCGAAGTTGAATGGGATGCGATCAACTTGGAAAAAAGGTTTCAGGGAGGTGTGTTCGAATTTCGAAAGTTCGGAAAATCCGGCATGCATTGCAGTCGCGATATCGATGACCGACTGTTGTCCTGCCCATGTCTTGTATGTGCTGCCGCCGGCCAGGTCATCGAGGAACCAATCGATCCGTATGTTCAGCGGGTCGCCAATCAGCACAGGGACCGTCCGCCAAAGACTGTTCAACTCCTTGAGTTCTGCCTCTGTTCCTTGCTTTTTTCGCTCGGCTTTTGAAAATCCGCCAAGGTGTTCCCGACGCGCAACTTGCTCATCGGTCATCGTGTTGGAAATCGGGGCTTGCTTCAGTGTATCGAAAAGCACTTGGGAGAAATCCTCTTCACCGTTTCCCGGGAACTGCAGGATGAACTTACAATGATCCTCTGAAAACCAACCTCGAGTTCCGGACCAGATCCGATCAGCGCACTCCAGCAATCCGCAACATGCAAAAACGTGCCCTGGGTTCGTCGCATCGATTGCGAACGATGTCTCATTCAGAACGTTTTTCATGAAGCATTCTGCGTGGGTTGGCTGGGGGCCGCACTCGCGGACCAGTCAGCTGCGCGAAGTATGGACTCAAGAAAAGCAAGGCCCCATCGACCGTATCGCTTCTGCATGCGTTCGAACCGGCGTATTGCTTCTTCGGCTTCTCTGGAGCAGTGACTCGCCTGGTGATTGGGATCAACCGTGGCGGCTTCGGGAAAATGGGGTCTCGAAAATCCGTGATGGGAAGCGATGAGATGCAAAACAACGTCCTGCATTTCAGGGGACAGAGCATTCAATTCCGCTGCCCACTCCTGGTCGGGGCTGGACACGTCCATCAGCGATCCGAACTCGTGGCGATAGCGAGTGGTCCGGTGAGGTATCCAACTCGGACCGAACTGAGGTTTTCCGGGCTTCGCATACCACTTAGTCGGTTCGGGATTTCCAATAGAGCGCTGCCAGAAATCACGCCGTTTGCCTAGGTCATGCCATTCCGCCGCCAGCAGCACGGCTTCGGCGAGTTCCTCCGGTAGACGGAGATTTTTCACTATCGACTCGGCACGTGATGCGACGTCCTTGGTGTGGTGTTCCAAAGTAATCGGTCGAACCGATGTGACCGATACATCGCTCGATTGGTGAGGTCTTGCGAACCAATGCCAATATCGATCGCTGCTTCGTGCGCTTCCATCCGCGCCGGGATCGGATTGTTCGTCGGCATGCGGTTTCGTGTCGAGCGTTCGGAAAAGAGCCATTCCTTCTTCGTCGATATCCGGACGGATTTCATCGCTAAAGATTCGGACCCGTAGCGCCCGGCCTTCTTCGTCAGTCCAGAGGTGGGACACGTCGTAGGTGATATTTTCCGAAGGTTTGGCGGTCCCATCGAAATACCCCTGTAGCGTCAAACCGCCCGCTTTCGGAGGGAGTAAAACCATGGCATTCTCCAGTCTGGAGATAAGAGGTTCCTTCTGGTCCTTCTTGATGGCGTCGGAGGGTGCTAGTTCTCCCAGGGTGAACCTTCGGACCTCTCCGCCTTCCGACACCAGCCACACCGAACAAGACCCATTTTCGCTTCCATTGCTCTTCCCGAGGGACTGAAGGCTGGAAAATACACGGTCGCTGCGATCACTAAGCAATTCGTGTGGCTTGATCGGGAAGTCGTCTACCAGTTCAGCTATTCCTGATTCACCCATCCGGGAGAACAACAAATCATCCACGACTTCGACTTCGTCCCGCCACGAGACCGATGTTCTCGGGGCTTCCCATTCGGCAATTCCATGGAGGAAAGGAGCTATCGGCGGGCGTCCCGGGATTTTTCCGCGCAGCGTTGTCAGCGCCCAACCATCGAACAGGATCGGTGTCGCTACTGGGATTTCTGGAATCGGCGAAAAAGCTGGAACACATTCTTCGGGGCCAAGTCGAGCAAGTGATTGCGGACTGGCGTCGCTATCGAGTCGATTGAGCAATGCCAGCGTCTTCTCCCGCGCAGGATCCAGCCCCTTTTCGGTGAAACTACCTGGATACACCACATCGATGATTGAATCGGATTTTTCACCGAACCGGTTCACACGCCCGAACCTTTGCGCCATGCTCTCGAACGTTGATAGGTCGCAAACGAGGTGGTCGCTGGAGAGATTCACCCCGACCTCACCTGCGCTGGTACAGATCAAAAACGCCGCTTGATCATTTTCGGTAGAATGCAGAAATCTCGAAAACACGGGATCTCCTATGAGTTGATCGCGCTCAAGGCCACGCATCGTACCCGTTAGTAGAGAGATTTGAGAGCTGTCGATCCCTGCTTTTTCCAATCCCCATTTTACTTTTGCGACATCGTCGACTTTTCGCGTGAAGATCAGGGTTTTCTCGCCGGATTCACGGTGATCCAGTGCGAGATCGACCAACTTACCAGCAAGTTGTTGGTTTTCGTTTTCGCAAGGATGCAAGCGCAGGAATTTCGCAGCGCTCATTCGTTGCCTCACAGTCTTGAGAGCAGTGGAAGCCCCATCCGCGAGGGCAGTCCGGTCCTTTTCTTCTTTTGTGAGTGTGAAAGGAGGATGCTCGGAGTCACGAGCCGTTGCGCTAAGTGCTGTTACCGATAGAGGGAGCCACGGGAGTTCTCCCGAGTTCCGTCGCTCAGTCCTCTGCTCCTTAACGATGCTCTCCAGCAGGTTCTGGAAAGCGGGTTCCAAGTGGGCTTCATCGTGGATAAGCCACGCATCCTGACCGAGAAACCCAGCATGCAGCGGTCGCTTCCTGAATCCGATGCGATACCCTTCGAACATTAAGCGAGAACCAATCAAATCGACGGTGCCGCAAATCACCGCCGGGCGGGATGGGTCCGCTGCCCACTTCTCGTTGTCGGCGAACTGTCCACGCAAAGTGCTGACAGCAATCTCTTTGAACCAGCAATCATCAATCTCCGGCACGTTCTCTCGGAGCTTGTTCACTTCCGAGGTCGTTTGATCGACGACTGTTCGCCGATTGACTACGTAAACCAATCGGCGGGGGATAGTCTCGGGACTTCGGGCGAGTGCAATCAGCCAGATCGCAACCACGTTGGTCTTGCCCAATCCGGTCGGGATTGATGCAATCGAAGGGAGCGATTCGCCGACACCGGTCGCCACCAACTGGTTGTAGAATGCGGTCTGCCATGGGAAAGGGCTGAAGCCGGTCAGGCATGCAAACTGCTGTTCGAACGACTTCATCAGATTAGTCCGGGCATTTCACTTAAGGGGCTTGCATTCGTTGCCAACGACGGATAACCTCGTTCGTCCTCGGCGTCAATCTTCATGAGAAGATTATTTGATGCCGCTTCGTTGAAGAATGAGTAGATTGTTTGATCCATTCTATCGCTCCGGCGATTTCCGCGCTCCCGCCGGGGGCGCGGCCCCTTTTTGAAACCGTCATGCCACGCGAATTTCATCATCCCGAGATCCCCGGGAGGGACCATGTCCCTATCGCTATACCCGAGGATGTATTCGAGAGAATAGAGTGCGACTTTTTGGACAACGGTGAGATTGGCTACCCGGAATCCAGTGAACTTGAGATCACCATTCCCACGGTGGTTTCGGAACGATTCGGTGATTTCGAGGACCGGAACGCTCACAGCCCGGTCGAAAACCTCCTCATTGTAGACGAAAGAGGAACTATTCTCTGGGAAAGAAGAGGCGATAGTGATTCGGTGGCTTTTCCCGATTCGCTCGCGGTTCGCGGCTCGTTTGCGATTCATAATCACCCCAACGGTTCGCCTCCCAGCGTCACCGACGCGGAGCGACTGATCGACAGCGAATTCCGAATCGTGCGGATAGTCGCTCCGCCCCGGTGGGACTACACCTTGGTAGTCGGAGAGAACGGGAGCGACTTGGCGGGTTTCGTTTTCCACTTTCGCTCAATCGACCAGCAATCTTGGGCGGTCGCGGAAGAATGCATCGCCAAACACGGTCTTTCGATCAGCGACGAGGAGCGGTTTTGCCGACGGCAGCATTCCATTTTCATGGAGTTGGCGAGGATGGGCTATCTGTGTTACTCTAGACGCAGATGGACGAATCGACCGGAATCGAGCGGGAAAAGCGGATGATCGAGAGCGGGGTTTATGAACCCCTCTCGCTCCCGATTCTTGAGCGTCGACTGACGAATAGAGCAGAAGCCGCCCCCGACGAAATTGCTTCTCGGGTAACCGTTTCTGAGAGCAAGCCGCAGGAATCTTCCCGCGTCCCGCAGGAGCCCTGAAGTCTGGTCGAACGATTGCAAACGAGGTGCTCTGATCTTGGATCTTGAACTGAGGCCTCCGAGCCTTCCATACGAAGGGATCTGAGTTGGAGTATCGTATGGCGCAATGGACCTCCTGTGCGATGCTCTTCACCGATGGAAGAGATAAATGCCAGTCTTTCCGAAGAAGATCGGGAAATTGCTCGCGAAGAGAAGATGGCCAAATCCGGAAATTATGAGCCGGTGGACCTGTGCTTCGTTGATACCCTGGTCGCCAAATCTGAAAAGCTGCGGCAGGACTTTGAACACGAGAAGGCCGGACGCGAGTCGATCGACCTTTATTCGAAAGCGGAAGCCGGCGTCGTGTCTTCTTCGTGAACTTCACTTCGCTATTGTGCAGATGGCGAAAGTTCTCGTCAATCACACGCAGCGAGAGTCAGGCAGGCATCACCCCCGTGCTGGGGGATGGTTCACGAGTTTTGGCCACTGGGTGGATTTCCACGCCTTGTCTTGAGGTCGAGGGGCAACGCGAGAAAATGAAGGCACTCAGGTCAGATCGGCCCGAGGCTTTGAGGACAGCCGGGGACGGCTGTCCTCCCGGTGGGAGTCTGGTCCGGCGAGAATGATGTGGCTCAGGTGAAGGTTCTTCGGCAGGATACCTAAGTGGTGAGAACCGCGCTGCCTGATCGCCGCTCCCCAAAGTTTCCCCGGAGCGAATTCCGGAGAGCCAGGCTATCCACCGCCCTCACCCCAGCATCTTCAGCAAGTCGACCATATCCGATGGCTCAGGGCGTCGCGTGTAGTCAGGATTGACCGCAGAATCGCGGATCAGTTGATCTTGATCGACCAGAAATCGCGCTGGCATCGGGAGGCGAAAGCTGTCCTCCCCATTCACCGCCGCGAGGTCAGCGCCCAGTCCCTGGTAGACTTCTCTAAGGTCGTCTGGAAACTCGAAGACCAGTCCGAGTTTCTCGCCAAGGGCTTGATCCTCGTCGCAAATGATGGGGAAGCCCAGATTGTGATCTTCGATTAATTTGGCGCTGTGTTCGGCTAATTGCGGGGTGAAGACGATCAGCTCACCACCAGCGTCGCGGACTTCGCCATAGACTTGTTGCAGAGCATCCAGCTCTGCGACGCAGTATGGTCACCAGAACCCTCGGAAAAAATTGACGATCACAGGCTTGCTGCCAAACACCTCTTGGGAGGCAAATGGGGTCCCGTCAGCCCCGGTCAGGGCGAAGTCTGGGAAGGTATCACCGCTCCCCGCGGCCCGCTCGGCCAAACCGGAATCGACGAGCTCGTCAGTCGCTCGGTGCATGACTTCAAGCGCGTCCGACGGTGCTGACGACTCGAAATTGCGATGTATTTCATCCAGCTGTTCTTGAAGGGATCCCATAGCGGTTTGGACGAGATTCTGGGCGGTGTCTTACACCTCGGCCCCCTACAAAAAAACGCCCAACTCCAGTGGGAGTAGGGCGTCTTTTAAGAGTTTTTCGCGTTGGCCGAATGAATGGCCCTGAGGCGAAGACTTTAAAAGGATACGCTGAGGCTGATGCCACCGTGGAGGACGTCGCCACCACCGGCACCGTTACCGAAAATGTCGAGTGAGTCACTCGACTCGAACCCGAAGGCGTTGTCGTCCATCCCTCCGTTAAAACCGATGTAGGGCGTCAAGGTAGCCCGGCAGTTCAACTTGATCGGGAGAGAGGCTTTACCGTAATAATGCGCCCAACCGCTGTTCCAGTAGTGAACCCAGTAATCATCGCTGTAGCCGACGCCAGCCTCGAGCACGAGCGACACGCTGTCTGTGAGGTCGAAACCTTTCTGAAGGGCTGCGTTGTGATACCAGCCGCCGGAGAAGTCGTCAGGAAAGACCGAGCCATCACCAGCTACAGAGTATGAAGTGCCGAGGATGGCAGTAGCAAAACCAAGGTCGCGAGTCACTCCGAGGATGATGACGCCCTGGGAGGTTGCATTCACCGGACCGGTGCCCTCTGGAAAAAAGACGTGGTTGTAGGACAGCGTTGCATCAAAGCCAGCGAAACTGCCAATTCCGGCGCTTGCGTAGGTGTGGAGAAAGTCTCCGAAAACCGCATTCTGATTAGTGGCACCAAGGAAGTTGTAGTAGGTCGCTCCGAAAGTGATCGGCACGAAGAAAGAATCGACCGTGTAGTTCACATCTGTCCAGATCGTGTCGCGGGCGTGACGCGATCCCTGGAAGATGAAATCCGTCATGTATCCACCGGAGATGGAACCACCGATGTCTACGCATTCTTCAATGGGAGTTTTATCTGGCAGAGGCAAGGGAGCCTTGCTGTATTCGCCAGCGTGAGCCCCGAGCGCGAGCCCGGAGAGTGCAGCAATAAACGAGAGTTTTTTCATAACCTAGTTGAGCGTTAGGGCTTTCCGGAGAAAGGCCCAGACTAAAGATTCCATAATGTGACGCTTCGCAACTCGAAAGTTGGACACTGCTTTCCAAACAGGTGGCCCAATTGCTGAAACAGCTCGGCAATCCACAAAATCACAGGCGGAAATCAAGCCGGAATAAACTCGTAACCCGTTGTAGATCAATATTTTGAGAATCTTATAAAAATGGTCCGGACAACGGAGCGGAGATCTAAAGTTCGTTAAAGCACGTTTAAGAAATCGTCTAAGGCCCACTTAGACAAAAGTGAGTCTCACGCGACTTGCCGGTAGCAGAACCCACCGCCGCCTCATCAAAATTGGCGAGTCGGAATTTAAAGGTCAATCCGTCTGCATCTCATCGTGAGGCTAATCTTTCGCTGCCGGATCCCGAGTTTCCAGTCTCGTAAACGATAAGCCACCGCAGCGTCAAACTCCATGATGCAACTGCTAGAGCCACTCTCCACTCCGAGTTTTAATCTTCGCAATCGAGTCGTCCTCGCCCCCATGACGCGAGGACGGTCAGGACCGGATCGCATTCCAAGCGACCTCAATGCCATCTACTACGCTCAGAGAGCCGGAGCCGGGCTGCTGATCACCGAGGCGACCAGTATTTCTGAGGAAGCAAATGGCTGGGTCGAGTCGCCCGGGATTTACACGGACAAGATGGTGGAGGGGTGGAAGAAGGTGACCGAGGCGGTCCATGATCGAGGCAGCCAGATCTACCTCCAGCTTTGGCACACCGGACGCGCTTCACACCCGAGCTTTCTTCCCGGAAATGCCCTCCCAGTGGCACCCTCGGCAATTCCGATCGATGGGGATGGAGTTCACACCGCCGACGGGAAAAAGCCACACGAAACCCCGCGGGCACTCGAAACGGACGAGCTTCCGCGGGTGGTTGATGATTATCAAAAAGCAGCCGCAAATGCAAAAGCAGCAGGCTTCGACGGCGTCGAAGTGCACTCGGCCAACGGGTATCTGCTGGATGAGTTCCTGCAGTCGCGCACCAACCATCGCGAAGATGACTACGGCAGTTCGATTGAAAATCGTTTCCGGCTCCTCGACGAAGTGGTCGGAGCGGTGTCGGCTGTTTGGGGGCCGGAACATGTCGGAGTGAGATTGTCTCCCAACGGAGCATTCAATGACATGGGCTCGCCTGATTATCGTGAGCAATTTCACTACGCCGCGTCACAGCTCGACAAACGAGGTCTGGCCTATCTCCACGTGATGGATGGACTTGGTTTTGGTTTCCACGAATTGGGCGATCCGGTGACTCTTGCCGAGACGCGCCAGCATTTCAGCGGAACCCTAATCGGGAATGTGGGCTACGACGCGGACACGGCGAACCAAGCGATCGAAAACGGCGACGCCGATCTGATTGCGATCGGTCGCCCCTACATCAGCAATCCAGACTGGGTCGAGCGAGTCGCTGCAGGCGCTGAGATGAACGGTGATGCGCCAATGGAAGACTGGTATACGCCAAAAGGCGCCGCAGGCTACACCGATTACGAGCCGATGGGAGCGGGGTGATTCCTAGACCGAAGGTCAAGAATTTCGCTTTAGCAAAAACTTCGAGATGCAGAAGAAACACAACTGTCTTGAAGCCACCACCCCACCCGGACAGAGGACGCTGAACACGACCACGTTTTAGCAAACGCGGCTACACACCAAGTCATTTTATGGCATTAGGTCGGAAATCGAATTTCCGGGAGTTTATGTGCGCTTCGGGATCACGGCGAGGAAATGGCTGGTATGAAATTCGAACTTCAAATCCTCACTTCCGTTCTCCGTTAGGGCCCTCTTCGCGCGTGCGATCCCTCGGCCAAAACGATTCACATATCCCAGCGTGTGCATCACCTCGGCAAGAATGGGATTTCGATAGGAATTTACGTTGGGGAAATTTTCAGGTGCGGCGTCTCCATGAAGCCCCCCAGGGTTTTGTATTTCTATCCGGTCACTAAATTGGTAAAATCGCGTCGGCGCAGTTGACTGGTAATCGCGATGCACCACGGCATTCATTAACAACTCGCGGACCGCATCAGGCGGGAAATCGAAAACGGCATTTTCACGCAGGGGCGAAACAGGATCTGGACGCTGCAAGAATCGCCCCCCCAGAAAGGCATCGAGCTCCGCTAGCAAGCTGATCAAATTGCCGGAAAACGATTTTTCAGCGAGAACATCGTTGTCGAGATTTTTCCCATCAAATTGCACAAATTGGAGCCTCGAACCTGGAAAGAGATCGAGGGTCTCGTGGGCGAATGTGATCATGCCTGCATTGGTGGGGCATTGACGGAGCGTGTTGTAAAATCGAAGTGCTGCCAGTTGCTCCTCGATGCTCCGATTATTTTCAGCGATGATATCAGGATCAATCGCCCTGACCCGGTAGGTATTTTTGAAGAGTTCCAAGTCGAGGCGGGCGAGATTTCCCTCTGGGCAGGGAGTCGCATCAAAGGTGCGGAACTGAGAGGCGCGCCTCTCAAACAAGACTCTCTCTTCTGCCTCGCTCGCAGTATCTTTTCGAGGGCCGATTCGAATATGGGTGCGGCCTCGATAGCGAACTGGCGGCAAGTCATGAGGAAGAACCTCAACAAGGATGACCTCGCCATCACCATCAGGGTGAGGTTGACTCGTCACATTCATTACGGGTAGGGGAATGATCGCTCCGTCAGAACGTAAAGCAGCAATCCGCTCAAGCATTTCTGTTTTTACTTTGAGCCGATAGTCCGGGTTCTTCTCATCAACCCCTATTATTAAGTAACCAGGCAAGTTGCGACCAGCGATGTCGTTTGAAAACGAGCAAATTGCTTCGCGAAACTTGTCGGTATCTTGGGCCGCACGGGTCAGCTCAACCCGATCCAACTCACCGGAGGATATGAGACTTCGGAGTTCGCTATCAGTCATCTATGCGGTTGCTCCAATCCTATTGACCGAAGAGTACTTTCGGTATCCCAATTTGATTTCAAAAAACAGGAAATCACCCTCTTTCGACGGAATCTCTTTCAGCTTTCGTTAATTACTCAGAAGTTAAGCTTTCTCAATCTCCACGACCCGCCGTTCCTTCAGCGCTAGATTCCCATAGTGGCAAACAGCGGCGGCATCGATCCCGGCGGGGACTGAATCGATCGGGTCGCGCTGATCTCGGGCCGCCTCGAGCCAGTCGTGAAGGTGAAGCGCGGCCGCATTGTAATCGGCGTAGTCTCCCTGGCCCCACTTGCCGGCACTGGCGACTTCGGTTTTGGTGACGCGCGGTGGCTCTTCTGACTGTTTCTGGGGGACTAATTCCCAGCGAGCTCGATCGATGTAGAGACTCCCCTTTTCGCCCCGGATCCGCATCGAGCCTCGGTCGTGATCATTCGAAAACGTGCACTCAAAATCGACCAGCAACTGTTGCTCTGGATACTCGAAGAGAGTCATGATGGTATCGGGTGTCTCCCAAGCTTCGCCGGTGGTGTAGCGGTCACCCAGACTCGAAACTCGCTTGGGCATCGGCAAATCGAGAAGCCAGTTGGCGCAGTCGAGCCAATGAACCATCAGATCAGCGAGAGGCCCGTTTCCGAAATCCCACATCCAGCGCCAGTTCCGCATCCGCCACGGATCAAACGGCTGCGCGGGCGCACCACCGAGGAAGCGTTTCCAATCGACCTGATCTTCGGTGATCTTCGGGATCCCCTGATGGAATGGGCTGTGGTTCCGATTCCACTGCATGTGAATGCGGTGGATCGGCCCGAGATCGATTTCACCGCTTTGCATTTTTTCCCTCAGCAGGACCAGATGCGGCATTGTCCGTTGCTGAGCACCGACTTGCACGGTGACACCGGTGCGCTCATAGACCTCCTGCATTTGAGCGCCCTCGCTCAGGCTGTGGGTCAGCGGTTTCTCCACGTAGACTGGTTTGCCTGCCTCACAGGCGTCAATCGTCATCGGTGTGTGCCAATGATCGGGCGTCGCGATGACGACCGCATCAATCCCTGTGCGATCGAGAATGTCACGATAGTCCTGAGTTTGAAAAATATCCCGATCTCGCCCTCCCACCGCGGCATGAGTCGACCTCAAAAAATTGTCATAGACGTCGCAGACTGCATCAATCCGAGTCTGAGGAAGCCTATCGAGGCCCTCGATGAGGCGACGCATTCGGCCGCCGCAACCGATCAGACCGATCGAGAGCACTTCGTTTGGCGAGACTGTTTTCGCAGATTGCGCGAGAAGAGCATTGCTTCCGAGAAGGGCGCCAGCAGCGCCGATCGTCATTGACTGGACCGCGCCGCGTCGGCCGATGTTTGAGGGACTCATCCCGGGAGCCTATCAAGACTCGGCGAGATGTTCACGCACCGTTTTGTAGAGATCAAAAACATGGTGATCGTGGAGCCGATAAAACACCTGCCGACCACTTTTCCGGTAGCGCACCAGTCTGGCATTTCGCAAAGCCCGCAACTGATGCGACACGGCCGACTCCGATACCGAGAGGCTTTCCGCAAGGTCACAGACGCAACTTTCAGAATTCGAAAGCAGCGAGATCAGACGGAGGCGAGTCGGATCGGCCAGGACTCCGAAGAACTCAGCCATCCTCTGCGAGTCTTCTACTTCCAGCGGAAAGACCCCTTTCGTCGATTCGCCTGAATGGTGCTCCTCGCATACCGGAGCTTCGGCATTGGCCCCTTCTTGAACAGACTGAATCGACATAGGGCGACCTTCGCCCGAACGCTCCCGAAAAACAATTGACAAATATATGAGCGTATGTTCAGATATTACTTCCTACTATGAGCACTCCATCAAATACTCAATGCGCCTGTTCAGACTGCACCTGCGAGATCTCGCAGGGTCACCACGTCGTCAAAGACGGAAAAGACTTTTGCAGTGAGGCCTGCGCTACCGGGCACGTTTCGGGAGACGGCTGCTGCAACGGGGCCTGTGATTGCCACGGCTGATCTCAGACAATTATCCCCCCCACCCAAGCGATAATCATCGCGAAACCGCTCGCCCATGCCACCTGACGGAGGCAGAGGCGGGCGGCGAAGGCCCAGCTCATCTCTCGACCGATCGTGAAGAGGGTAACGACACAGGGTAGCAGGACCCCGGCAAGGTAGACTGCTGTTAGCACCTGGGCAGGACTTTCGAGCCCAACTTTAAGACTCCCCCAGTCATCATCTAGCAAACCGATGGCGATCCCATCTTTGCGAACCGACCCGAGGGCAACGGCGGTCGCCGCTTCGCCGGGGAGCCGAAACAGTGCCATAATCGGGGCAAGCCCTCGGCTGATTAACCCAAAGACGCCGAAGTAGGCGAGAGAACCGGCTACGAAACAGATCCCGGCAAAGACAGGGATCGCCATGACGAAAAATTGTCGCAGGTCGTCAACGACCTCATCGAAAACCTTCCGGAGCGAGGGTGCTCGCAGAGGTGCCGGGGCAGCTACCTGCCTCAAGTTGTTGGCGAGACGCAACGCTTTCGGGGTCGTGAATCGCAGGTAGATCAGAGTTGTCGCCGCCAAAACGAGCAGGTAGACCAAGCCCAGACCGGTCATGCCGGCAGCGGCAAAAACAGCAAGCGTCGCGGGGAGCTGATAATAGCAGGCAGAGCCAAATGATATGGCGGAGACACAAGCGCCTCGTGAGCAGGAGGCGCACGATCGACTCGCAACCACCGCCGGCACGTTGCACCCAAACCCCATCACACCCCGGACGAGGTCATGCCCTGCTATTCCAAACGGCTTTAGGTAAGGAGCGAGGGCCGCGGAAAGTCGCTCGATCAGACCGGTGGATTTGTAGATTGCGAGGAGAACTGAGAAAATCAGAATCGTTGGCAGAGCGTAGAGCAGCAAAAACGGAAACATCGCGATCAATCCGTAGTCTCCGGCGAGGAGCGAAGCGACGAACGGCGGCCTCAGCTCGACCCAATCCTTGAGGGGAGCAATCAGAGACGAAAGTGGGTCGTAGAGCCAATCGGCAAATCGATTCGCCTGAGTCACGGCAATCGAGGAAGCGCAAACTGGCGAAGTAGAGTCCCGATGCCGGCCCACAATTGAGGTGGTCTGACTCATAAGTCCCCGGAGCCGGTGGTTTC
>JBCCBR010000026.1:0-13640 GCA_039033935.1 Verrucomicrobiota bacterium | reverse complement strand
GCATAATCACCGACTGAAAACCCGCTTCCAAGAGTTTCCGAAAGCAGCAGTCACGTCCGGATGGATCGTGAAGTTGTAATCAGCGTAAAATGGAGTCGTCCAGATTTTGACGGTCTCAGCCGCGATTTTCTCGTCGCTTTCGACCAGAGAATCATAGGTTTTGTAGTTGATCGCTCCGATCTGGTAGGCAGCATCGGCGACTGCGTTTGCTGTTGCGACGTGTCCTCCACTCATCTGGAAGGCTGGCTCCGTCGCAAACCACTCGTCGGGGTGAACCCCGCCGTTGTTCTGCATGATGAAGTAGGTCGGCATCAGTCGACCTGAGGTGGAACCAGGAGATCCGAAGGTGAAGGTCATGTCTTTGATCGCCTCGGGAAAGTCGGGCGATTCGCTCAGACCAGCCGATTTGTGGGCGATGAAGTAAGACTTGTATTGAGGATCAGCCTTGCCCTGGGCGATCGCCTGAGAGCCTTCCACCGCGAGCCGGGCCTGGACTCCAGAGAGTCCGCCGAACCAGACGAGATGTGCCTCGCCATTGGCGAATTTCGTGACCGCATCGCTGTAGTCTTTTGAGAACACAAACTCGACCGGCACCCCGAGCGCATCGGAGAGATAGGTCGCGAGCTTGTCGAATTTCACCTTCTGATCGGTGATCTTCTCGTCGGGAATCGCCGAGAGGATGAAGGTGGGAGTTTCTCCAGCGGCGGCTTCGCCGTCAGAGGTTTCGTTTGGGTCGGCCGGAGACGAGTCACCACCACAGCCGACAAGGGCCAGAGCAGTTACCGCAGCCAGACCGACGCGGAAAAGAGAACTTTTCAGCATCGTGTTAGGTATGGGTAGGATTCTGGTTTATTTTTGATCATTCTGATCGGGCCAAGCGAGGGCCGGGTATGAGATTCGAACGCCCGCAGTATTCAGGACGCTCCCACCGTTGCGGCCTTTCCGAAAATTGCCACCAAATTTTCCGACAGGCTCGCGTCTTGTTCGGGAAAGATCGTTCGCAAATCGAGTCGATAACGGTCCTCCGCGACATAGCCCATCACCGGTAGGGTCTGGTCGCGCATCTTTTCAGCGAGGCGATTGACGCTCATCGCGAGTGGTTTGATGTCGAGCGCGAGCGAGGGAATCTCAGCCTTCGGCATCGTCCCACCACCACATCGGGCGATGGTCTCAACCATGCCGATCTCGATTCCCTCGAGGTGTTGCAGAGAGGAAATCAAGGCCTCGGCACGAGGGCGCAGATCGGCCTCGACCTCGAGCGAAAGCATCCGCATGAGAGGCAAGTCTGGGGGCGAATCCCCCGCCGAGAGGTAGGCGAGGACGGTCTCCTGAAGCCCGGTGAGAATCAATTTGTCGCAGCGCAGTGCCCGGAAAAACGGCTCTTTTTTGATGCCTGCGACGAGCTCCTTTTTCCCCGCAATAATCCCTGCCTGGGGGCCGCCAAAGAGCTTATCTCCGCTGACGCAGACGAGATCAACGCCACGACGCAAGACCTCAGTCGAGGTCGGCTCATGAGGGATCGGCGCGAGCGAATCGGTCGCCAGCATCGCCCCGCTGCCGAGATCCTCGACCACTGGGAGACCATGTCGGTGACCCATTTCGACCAACTCCTCGGTGGTCGGTTCGTCGGTGAACCCATCGATCCAGAAATTCGAGCGATGCACTTTCAGCAGCATCCCAGTGCGCTCGGTGATGGCGTTCTCATAGTCGGCCAGCGAAGTCTTATTGGTCGCCCCGACTTCGACCAGTTTCGCTCCGCTCACCTCCATGATCTCGGGAACTCGGAATCCGCCACCGATTTCGACCAGCTCGCCACGCGAAATGATGACCTCATTGCGTTCGCCATTGGCGAGGTGCTTTAAGATCAGGATCAAAGCCGCGGCGCAGTTGTTGGTCACCGTAGCTGCTTCGGCATCGATCAGAGCGGCGAGGCAGGTCTCGAGATAGCCGCCGCGTTTCCCCCGCTCTCCCGAATTGAGATCGAGCTCAAGGTTATTGTAGGCAGAGCCGATCCCGGCAATGCGCTCGACCACCTCCGGCTCGAGCGGCGACCGCCCCATGTTGGTGTGAATGCAGACACCAGTCCCATTGATGACCGGGTGAATCCGCGAACGGTGGAGCGAATCGAGTTCGTCAGCGAGCGCATCGACAAATGCGTCAAACTCCGGCACCTCGGTGCGGCTACCCTTGACCTCCTCCCGCAGCGCATCGACAGCCTCGCGGACCCGACGTGTCACCAGTATCTGCGGGACCGGTGCGGTCTCGCGTTCGCTCAGCGCATAAAGCACTTTATCAACAGCAGGGATCCGGGCGAAGGGGTTGTCGGTGGGCATCGCGAGGAAAATACGACAAAATCGGAGGCTGGTCGAACGGGTAGAGCTACGTGACCACCGATTGATTGAGACGCTTTTACGCAGCCTCGAGACAAGGTAGGAGCGATCTGTCGTCCCTCGCCACCTACAGAAACGGCAAGCAGAATTGCACCGAGCGCCTCAGGCAGCAGCCTCAATTGCCCGCAACTCTCGCTGAGTAAAGACCATGCGGGCGACAGCTCCCCCGATCAGTCCGAGGAAACAGCACAGTCCGCCGAGCAGCAGCAGCCCACGCCAGACGTGAATCGGCTGGCTCAGTGCCAGAGCGATCAGCCCAATCAGCGCCGAGAGAATCCCGATCGCAAACAGCCCCAAAAAAATGCCAAGCGTGAGTCGCCTCTGGATCGTGAACCAAGTGAATCCGCCAGCCAGCCCAGCGAAGCCAAGTGAAACCACCGCAGCGATCGTGAAACCGATTTCAGCGTCGTCTGGCAGCATCCAGGCGGCATCGCTCTGATCGCCTTGCTGGTAGAGTGCGAGCCCCCGCAACTCGACCTCACCTCCTCCGGGAAGCACCACGTTGAACTCGAGCTCATCCGGATACATCCCCGCCCGCCCATTGAAAGGGAGCATAAATTGCCGCCACTCAGAGCTCCCGGTGATCTTTGCCATCGGACCGACCATTCCGAGCGTTCGACTAAAGTAACGCCCCGCTGCAGTCTCGCCTTTGCCCTCCTTGTAGACTGTCCACATTTCGAGAAACCCATCGCCCTGCACGTCAGAGTAGCGAACCTCGCCAGCAAGCAGATGACGCGACTTTTTGACCCCTGGCTCTTCGATTCGAAGCACGTCGACCGGATCCACCGAACCAGTCTCGCGGACAATCTTCTCCGGATCATCAAACTCCGTCAGCTTTTCCCAGCCGCCAGCGACGTAGGGATCGGATTCAGCAGGTTCATTCTCGGCAAACCCTGCGCTGGAGAAAGCGAGGCTCGCGACGATGACGGTTTTAACGGCTCTGATTGGAATCCAGTTCTTCATAGTGGCTTTCGAGTAATTGTCTGAGTGTGTCGGCGTCGATCTTCCCGTCAGCAAAAAGGACCCGAGCACGGCGTTCGAAATCGCTGCGATGGGTCTCGGAATCGAGCGCTTCGATCTTGGCAATTAGTCGATTGAGCCGAATCCGAATCGTCGGGTAGGTGATCCCATAACCCTTTGCCAGTTCCTTAAGCGAACCCGACGCGAGCACGAGCCGCTTGATGAAAGCGAGGTCCTCGTCGCTCAAATCATCGAGCCAACGCTGCTGGTCAGATTTTGACATTGTTTATTTCTACATTCATAAAATGAAATTTAACTGAGTTTTATTCAAGTAATTTTTAATAAAATTGATATTTTGCGAGCTGGCTTGGCCAAGGCATTGGCCGCCCACTGCTTGGCGAGCGGACCTGCGAGGACGCAGTTCCCTACCGGTCTCAAAGCGAGCGAAGGCCGAACCCGGTAGGGATGATCGTCCTCGATCGTCCGCTGTTGGTTGCAGAATCGGCGACCGATATCGCCAAGAATCCCACCACAAAAATCGGCAGCTGCTGGGTGAGCGGACCTGGGGGGCGCAGTGCCCTATCGTTGTTCGAAAAAGCGCTCCGCCTTACGTAGTTCTTCTATGAATTCGGATCCATCCGCATCGCGAATTGCTGTGCGGATGCGAACCTCCAGATCCTTGTCAGCTTCTCGAATCGCCCCCTCCATTCCTAACTGAATCCAAAACGCGCCCATCTCGAGAGACTGTTCGACTCCAATCCCTCTGGCAAAACACGAGCCCAGAAGGAACTGAGCTTCGGGGACTCCTTTCTCGGCAGCTGAAGCAAGCAGATCGGGGGCGAGCCGTGGGTCGTTCCCTTTACCCAGATAATATTTAGCAAGTGACAGAGCGGCGGTCCCACATCGTGCATCGCTCGCAAAACGAAGGTATCGGACGCCTTCTAGCGGAGATCTTTCCAGCAGCGTTTCCCCAAGTAGCAGCTTGGCGCGGAGATCACCTCGCTCTGCAGCCATTTCTAAAAGCTTCCGAGGGCTCGATGAATCAAGAGTGATTTGCTCTGCTCCGGCGACGGCCTCACCCGTTGCCCGAAGGTAGACCGGATCCTGTGATCCACCGCCGACGATGGGGGCGAGCATCACGACCGCATCTTCGAAGGTTTTTTTGACCGGCTCGTCTGACTGAATTTCGCCGCTATCAGTCATCACCGCGATCCATAATTTCCCGACCGGATCTTGGGCACGGCTCGCCTTCACGAACCACTTCAGCGCTTCGATCCGGTTGTAGGGAAAGCCTTCGAGGCCATCGTAATAGGCTCCACCGACTTGAGCAGCTGCGTTGGCATCACCTGACTCGGCCCGTCGCAAAAGCGCCGACGTTTTTGGATCGTCGCGATCTGGTGTGATCAATACTGTCGCGAGGGCCGCCTCATAGTCGTCGAACGATTGTCCGTCGACCATGGCCTCAATCCGGCTCAGTTGAGTGTCGGAAAAATAGGCCAGCGGGACCAGTTGATCCCCTTCGCTATCGGTCCTTGAGAAAATCACCAGGTCATCGGTGATCGTGTTCGGGACCATGGCCCACTGGCTACCAAAGCGATCTTCGAAAGGGAGGACTCGTACGCTCTGAACCTGGCTCGGTGCCAAGTCAGTTAGGCGCAATGTTGCGCTGTCAGCGGGCCGGGCCGGTAGTATCGTGTGCGATGAGCGCCCATTCGAAAACCAGGCTTCCGAAGGTGAAAGCTGCCACTCACCTCCGCTCTGGTTCACGGAAATGATTTTCCAGTCATCCGTCGTCATTTGCTGAAAAGCAACTTCGAGCAAAACGTCGCTTTGTGCTACGCTGCCACCCCTCGACACGCGGAAACGGACACGAGATTTCACCAAGATCCGGTCGAGGCTTTCGAGAATAAAGACATCGTCGCTCCCCGATTCACTCGCGAGGAGAGACACGTTCCGCTCCGGCCACGACGCTCGCCATCCCTCCTCCAGAGCGGCGATTAGGGTCGCGCTGGGATCATCAAGATGGAGGTAGGACTCGGGAACTTCCGGTATGAGCATAAGAGAAGCCCGGTAATCATCTGATTCCCACGCTTCGGCAAATCGACTAAGCCATTCGCGAGCTTCTGAAGCGATTGAAAATCGCTCGATTGCAGAAGAGTCTCCCGCTTTGATCGCCTCGGTAAAGGCATTGATCGCATTCCGGTCGCTTTGTAAAACGGTTCCCTCGACCCCGGTCTCAAAGACCAGGCCGAGAGGATACCAGGCATCGCTCATCCCCGCCTTGGTAGCTCGGTCAAGATAGAGCAGCGCCTTTGCTCCATCCTTTTCGACACCTCGTCCGTCGAGATAATGGCGTCCGAGGCGGACCAGTCCCTCAGTATGCCCTTGATCTAAAAGTGATAGTAGCAATTCCACCGCCCGACCCGGCTCTCGGTATTGACGATCTGGATGATCCACCACTTCGGCCAAGACAACCGATGCCTCTGGCTCGCCTGCCTCAGCCGCGATTTCGAGCCATTCGACTGCTTCCTCGAGTCGTTCAGGATCTCGAGAACTTGCCAGAATCTTACCAAGTGCGAGACAAGCCGAAGGATCCTCTTCAGAGGCGGCTCTGCGAAGTAATGGTTCAGCCTCAATGAGTCGATTTTGTCTGACTAAAACTTCACTGAGAGCGGCTACTGCGCGTGGATAGTTCTCAGAAACCAAGGGCCTCAAGAGTCCTTCCGCCCGCTCCAATTCCCGCCCACTTTGATCCGCTTGAACCAGAACCTCGGCTACGAGGAAGTTTGTGTCGGGATGGCTCGTCTCGCAATTCTCAACCAGCGCCATTGCTGCACTGCGGGCGGCGCTTGTTCCAATGCCCTCGAGATGAAATCGGGCGAGCGTCGCTCGAGCCGGCAGAAAACTGACTCGCTCTGCTCTCCTGATCATCCGAAAAGCCTCCTCGCTCTTCCCGGATTTCTCCAGCTCCAAAGCCAGCCAATATTGTGAGCGAGCATCCCCTCGCGAGGCGGCACTCTCAAGTCGTTCGCGACCAAGATCGGGATCGCGATTCGGATTCTCCGGTGCTAGCAGGATTTCGGAGCGAATTGAGCTACCAAAGAGGGAGCCTTTTCTCTCGAGTTTACGCGCGTCTTTCTCAGCTAACTCCCACCAGTCCGCAGAGGCCTCCCGGAGTCTCGGATCGCGCGCAAAGCTGAGCGAGGCCAATGGATCGCCCGCATCCGCGCAATCCCGAAGGATTTCCTCGAAAAGGTCGGTTTCGGTCCCAAAAGTCGACAGTGCCGCTAAAGTGTTGAGTCGCTCATCTCTGGAGCCTTCGACTGCTTCGGCAAGTGGCAGCCTCACTGCATCGCGACGAAGTTGATCGGCAGAGCGAGTTTCGCCCGGAATCTCGAATCCGATTTCTTTCCGCCAGGCCATCGCTGCCAAAGCCAGGGCATCTCTCTGCTCTCCCGCACGCACCAAAAGTCGATACCCTCCGTCGATGTCGAGATCAGAGCCTCGTTCTCCGCGCAATTTTGATACCCCTAACATTGACATCGCACTTGTATCCCCCTTTCCAACGAGCTCTGCGAGTCGGACCGGATCATGCGGGAGGCGCTCCGCTCGCCACCAAAACCAGCCCTGACCCAAGACTGCGACGACCACCAAGAGACTCAGAGCCGCGCCAAAGAACTTCGAGGACGCCGCGGTCACAGCCTCTCGCGGTTTCACCGTTTTGAGAGGTCGATCCGTATTAGGTAAGGCCACTGCGACAACCGATCCGCCGGGAGCCGCTCCAGTCGATTGCTTTGGGGTGTCAGCCAGATAGAAACCGTCAGCTAAATCGGCAAAACGCAATGCCGGGATAGCCGCGAACAAATTGGCGCCTGAGGCTGCCATTTTTTCTACTTGAGAGCTGCCGAGCGATTTGGGCGTTTCCGATCTTGGAGTCGAAAACAATGCGACCGGCTCGGTTTTCTGCTGCCTTTTAGACTTTGATTCCGTTCGTCCGACCGGCGGTAATGGGAGCAAGGCACGCTTCTTTTTCTTCCCAACGACGAGCTCTTTCCTCTCTCGACCATCTTCGATGGCCTCAGATTTGACGCGCTCGGTCCCCTCCGCCTCTTTGTCAGGAACCAGTTCCACTTCAAAATCCCAATCCGCTAAGCGAAGTCGGAAAGGACTCGCTACGGTCATTTCCTCCGCTCGAATCCCATTCACCGAGACGGGTGCTTTATCGATTGGGCGAAGTATAAATTCGTCCTCGGAAATCCTTTCGACTTCGCAATGCTCTTCCGCGATCCCATCGACATCGAGGGAGAGTTTGCAGTCTTCAGCGGAGCCGATACAGAATTTTTCCCGACGGCGGCAAGCTAGATAAAAATGCTGACCAGCAACACCAACTTTGAGCGTCGTTGAGTTCATTGGTCGCTAGCTCGAAAGATCACTCCTTGGGCTCAATTGCCGATTTCATGGCCTGATCAGACAGATCGGCGATGCGTTCCGAACTCCGAACCAAACGGAAAAACGCGAGTCCTAGTTCGGAAAGCGCGAGTTTGATCAAGTAAACCACGTGAGCAATCACCGGAATCGCCAGATAAATCCCAATCGAGGTCGCGATCGCAATCACTTCGTCAAAAGATGAGAAATTGAGGAGTCCAATCGGCACATCGCCAGTCAAAGAGACAATTCCAGCCGTCCCCGCGACGATCGCGACAGCGACCGCGGCGGAGCAGAAGCCAATCGGGACCAATGCCATGAGATACCGTCCCAAGAGGGCCACTACACTGAGGAGATATTCAGCTACGTTATTAGACCCACCCGTTTCGAACCGCACTCCCAAAAGACGCTCACAATGAGCTGCGAGCCAGAATGTGTAGAAACTGACCAGCAGGCCTAGAACTCCAATCAAACAGATCAGGAGACCTCCGAGCAGACTTTGCGAAAAGGCGACTACAGCTGCGATAGAAGCCCATATTGCCACGTAGACGATGTTGGCGATCGCCAGCAGGGAGAGCAGCTCTGGGACGATTCGCGAGGCAAGGACGATCGGCGCACCAAATGTGAACTGGAGGTTTGCTGAAGAAACCAAACCGAGAAGAAATTGGATCAAAAACGCTACCGGGACTATCCCGAGACTGATAAAAAAGCCGACCGACGAGTCGATTCGAAGAGAAAAGATAATCCCACCGATTGCAGCGATGACCCCGGTCAGCAGGATTGCTGCTTGTCCCCGCAGGTTCAAGCGAGCCAGGTGGCGTTTGAATTCTGCTAGCGGAGCATCCTCCCAACTCGCCGGGAAATAAGCAAAACGTCGTAAAAGTAAGGAGAAGCGTCGATTGAGACGAGAGACGATCATGTTTTCGCCGAACTCATCTTGCTCCTCAGAGTACGAGAGATCGCTTCGCTCAGATTCAGGGCGGTCCATGCGTTGTTTTTTCGGTTCCGAGGACTGTTAGGTCAGTTCACGAACTGAGGAAGAATAACAGCCTTTCAAGGCTGAAACGATGCAGCGATCGCGACACTTTACGAGAAAAATATCGCGCGGTGTTTTGTCGCAGATCCGAAGGTTCTCTACCCCGAATGCCACAGCCCGACCAATCGGCTAAATCTGCACAAGCGGACCTGCGAGGACGCAGTTCCCTACCGGTCTCAGACCATTCGAAGGGCCAAAAGACCGACCAAAATCCCCTGCAAATCGGCCTCTCGAAAAAAAAGTGAAAAAAGAATTTGATATAAACAGACAGGTCTGTATGTTTTTCTCGTCAACAACATCATGAAGACAATTCAGCCGACTACTTCGCCACTTGAAACCAAAGCCGATCCTCAACAGACGGCCGGTTCGAGAGAGCCTCTCACGCACTTCGACGTGACTGGAATCAGCAACCTCGTTTGCCACGAGACCGCCTGCTTTGTTGCCACCAATGAATTTGACCTCACCTGGCACCCTCAAATCGGTGCCGAATCTTAACCCGATCTTTTTGATCTACCGAACAACTCCAGACCCAAAATACATCATGAATACCACAACCGCTGCCTCCCTTAACGCTCCAATCGATGTCGCCGCAGACGTCCCCGCCGCAAAGCCGTCGATTCTGACCCGCATTCGCAAAATCGGCACGCCCATCGCCGTGATCGCCGGTTTGATCGCACTTTTCACCCTACTGCCTACTGGTGAGTGGCTCCGCGCTGCGACTGGCTGGGTCGAGTCACTCGGCTTCTGGGCTCCGGTCGCATTTATCGCGATCTACGCCATTGCAGTCATCTTTTTCATCCCCGGCTCCGTGTTGACGGCGACCTCCGGCACCATTTTCGGAGTGCTGGGTGGGTCCATCTACGTGTCGATCGCCTCGACTTTGGGAGCGACTCTTTCATTTCTGATCGGCCGCTACATTGCCCGTGGTTGGGTCGAGCGCCGGATCGAAGGAAACAAGACCTTTGCTTCAATTGACCGCGCCGTCGCCGACGAAGGCTGGAAAATCGTCGGGTTGACCCGTCTTTCTCCGATCTTCCCCTTCACTCTGCTCAACTACGGCTTCGGCGTCACTCGGGTGAAATTCGTTCACTACTTGCTCGCTTCCTGGATCGGAATGCTTCCCGGCACTGTCCTCTACGTCTACATCGGATCTCTCGGCAAAGCTGCCAGTGAAGCCGGTGGCAAGACACCGACCGAGTGGGCTCTCTACGGAGTCGGGCTTGTCGCCACCCTCGCCGTCACTGTCTACGTCACCAAAATCGCGAAGCGCGCCTTGAACAAAAAGATTGAGCCAACCGAAGCAAAGTAGCCCGATCGGACTTCCAAGCACTAATCAAAACAATCCGGGCGAGGGCTCGGATTGTTTTGTGTGTGTGAGATCAGGAGCGCGGGTTTTCCTACCCGCGATACCCCTTACAAACCATCTCAACTCACCAATCCCGGAAAAACCCCTACTCCACTTCAACCAGCGAGCCGTCGGCAGCTTCCTCGATCCGACCGATCACCGCCTTTGAAAGGGTCTCTTCCTCATCGCAGACCGCAAGCACCCGCTCGAGGTTTTCCTCCGCGACGCAGCAAAGCAACCCTCCGCTGGTCTGGGCATCGGCGAGGAGGTATTTCGCAGAATCAGCAACCTCAGCAGCGAATGTGGTGTCTTTCTCCGCCGTCTTGAGATTCTGCTTGGTGCCCCCCGGAACACAGTCTTCCTCGATCAGCCTAATGATCTGGGGATCAATCGCGGGGACTTTTTCTGACTCGATCACCGCTCGAATCCCGCTCGCTCGTGCCAGCGAAACCAAGTGGCCAAGCAGCCCGAATCCGGTCACATCGGTCGCGCACTTTACCAGTCCTTCAGCGGCGAGCCGGGTCCCCGGCGTATTGAGCCGACTCATCAGTGCGACTGCCTGATCAATGATCGGTCCATCGACCACGCCACGCTTGATCCCGGTGGTGAGTATCCCCGTCCCGAGTGGCTTTGTCAGGACCAGCACATCGCCGGGCTCGGCACCGGCATTGGTGATCATGCGACGCGGATCGACCAGACCGGTCACGGAAAGACCGTAAATCGGCTCGGGATTTTTGATGGAGTGCCCCCCAGCAAGGGCGCACTCAGCCTCTTTCACCTTATCAGCCCCGCCACGCATGATCTCCTGGATCACGTCGAGACCGATCACGTCAACCGGCATACCAACGACATTCATCGCCGTGATCGGACGCCCGCCCATTGCGTAAACATCGGAAAGCGAGTTGGCCGCCGCGATCTGACCGTAGAGGTAGGGATCGTCGACAATCGGCGTGAAAAAATCGAGCGTCTGCACCAGTGCCTGCTCGTCTGTGAGCCGATACACCGCTGCGTCATCCGATGTGCTGGAGCCAACCAGCAGGTTCGGATCGTTGAATTGACTGAGCCCTCGCAAGACCTGCGAGAGTGCCTCCTGGCTAAGCTTGGAGGCTCAACCCGCGCAGCTCGAGAGCGAGGTGAGTTTGAGGGATTCTTCGGACATGATTTCGGACGAGGGACAATGAAAGCGACGTCTCGCAGCATCCGCTTCCTCGCCAGGAATGTCTATCCGAAAAGGTCAGCGGACGATCAGCAGACGACCGAGGACGGTCATTCATTTCAGCGAAGAGATCATCTTCTGATCATCTTTGTTCCATTATCCTCGCTGAGGTCGGAAAAACACCCCGGTAAAAACAACCTCTAAAAAATCATGAAAAACACCATCAAACTTCTCGCCATCATCTTCGCCACCACCACCTCGCTCGGATTGGCTCAGGAAAAAGAAAAAGAGAAAGACGGCGAGGGCCGCAAAGGACCAGACGCGAAGGAAGCCTTTCGCGAGCTCGACAGCAATGACGATGGCAAGATCACGCCACGCGAGCTTGCTGAGGGACGCCGGTTCAAAGATGCGACTCGCGCCGAAGTCGGAGAAGCCTTCAAGGAAAAGGACGCCAACGGAGACGGAGAGATCAGCGCGCAGGAATTCATTCGCAGCTTCGGCAAAGGGAAAAAAGGAATGAAGGGCGAAAAAGGCGAAAAAGGCGGCAAGGGTAAGGGTAAAGGCAAGGGAGAAAAAGGCGGCAAAGGCAAAGGTGATAAGGGCGGAAACGACGAAGCCTGATCCCGGCTCAGCCATACCTTTCAAACTCGTTTCTATCTTGGTTTCGAGGAGCCCGGCCAGTAATCCTGGTCGGGCTTCTTCGCTTTTTGATATGACTCGGAGTCTCCGCTGCTCTCCGATGGAGGCAGGCAAGCACTAGTCCACTGCCTGCATCTTTCTGATTTGCGAGAGCAGGACGGATTTGGGAGTGAATCGACTCCCCAGCATCATCAACTTCTGGGAGAAAGTGAGCCCGGTCACGACCTCAAGATCGCCGCGCAGCATTGCTTCGTAGCCATCGAGCGCGACCGACTCGGCTGTCGCCGCTTTGTCAAACAAGGCCGTCTTATTCATTCCCGAGCGATCCCCAAACTCGGTCGCGGTCGCCCCCGGAAGCAAAGCGGTCACCGTGACCGGACTTTCGTGCAGCTCCTCAG
Organism: Verrucomicrobiota bacterium; assembly: GCA_039033935.1. Lineage (GTDB taxonomy): Bacteria > Verrucomicrobiota > Verrucomicrobiia > Verrucomicrobiales > DEV007 > Arctic95D-9. The sequence goes on along the minus strand of JBCCBR010000026.1, from coordinate 1,291 downwards.
CGATCCCATAGCTCAGCGAGCTGACGTAGTGCTTCGTCGCAAAATAGAGCGCCTGGTTCGGCCCACCCGGTGGGATGCTGGCGGTCGAGGAAACGTTGAGAATGCGACCGGCCCCACGTGCCACCATTTCTGGCAAAAATAGTCGAGTCAGCTCCGTCAGGGCAACGATGTTGACCTGAATCATCGCAAGATCCTCCTTCCAGTCGCGCTCGTGAAAAGCACCAATCCCCCCGAAACCCGCGTTGTTGATGAGGAAGTCAACCGTGGTGCCGGTTTGCTTCACAGCTGTGTGCAGCGCTCCCGCGGCACCGGGTTCCGAGAGATCCTGGACCACAACGGCGGCATCGATCTTATGTTTCGTTTCCAGCTCGCGTTTCAGCTCTTGCAATTTATTCTCGCCTCGTGCGACGAGAATGAGATTCCCACCGCGCCGAGCATGCAATCGAGCGAGCTCTCTGCCGATGCCGCTGGAGGCTCCAGTGATCAGCGCCGTTTCCGTGTCCATATAAGGGTTGGACGAAGCTTTTGCCCCATTCTTTCCTGAGGAAGAAGCCAGTTGTAAACGGCGCGTCATGTAAAGCGCTCTTTGTGGACTCTACAGGCACGCTCTTAGACTGAGCAGTCGGATCTCAAGACAAGCGCGCTACGAATTCAGAACCATCGCAAAAAGGTCTTGGGCTGCGAAAAAACTGAAGCGCCAAATTGAAATCTGCATTCATCGCGGAGCAACTACCTCACCGTCCTGTACTCAAGCTTAGTCGGTCAGGTGATCTCTTCACATATCCGTAATTCCTCTTGCCACCAAGCCTTACCGAAACTTGAAATCTCATCATCCCAAAACACCGCATCGAAGCTGTTTTCAGGAATAGACTGATCGAATGCTTCGGACTCTTGTTCTCCTTCCGCGTCCAAAATCAAGGTGAAGAACTCAGATATTTCGGGACCGTTTTCACGAAATTCCATATGCTCAACGAAGGTCGAATATTTGAGCAGAGAGGGAATTTCGATTGCCGTTGCGATGAAAATTCTCAATCACTTGCTAACGCGATCAAAGATACTCCATAAGATCCTCCTGCCGCTACACGAAAGCGTGGAAGACGCTGTCGCCTGCAACTGCGCGGGTCACCTCTTTCGAAAACGGACATCTTTCGGATGGCTCCCGCTCGAGCCAACTCATAGAGCCGCTGAGGTAGACGGCGAGGGAGAGCTTAAGTGGTGCCACATTCTCCTCGAAACTTACAATGACCTTCTAAGCTTTCGTCTCCGCGTATCACCGGAGGTCCGAAACTTG